>JADFLZ010000260.1 GCA_022564135.1 Candidatus Zixiibacteriota bacterium | reverse complement strand
CAGCGAGTCATACAGCGCTCTGGTAAGGCCGCCGACGTCGTAGTACGAAAAGAGGACTCTGTTACGAGCCTGAAGCGACTTGTCGGGATTATTGAGCGGAGAATTTATATTTGGACCTTTGAGCATACCGATAAGAATGGCGCAGTCATTGAGATTCAACTCATGGGCTTCTTTGGAGAAAAGAAGCCTGGCTGCTGCCGCCACGCCATAGGCCCCGCGGCTGAAGTAGTACTGATTTAAGTACATCTCCAGGATTTCTTCTTTTGAATAAGTTCGCTCCAGCTTGATGGCTGTTAAAGCCTCTTTGATCTTGCGCTCAAAAGTTTGTTTACGTGTTAAAAAGATCATGCGAGAAAGTTGCTGAGTTATTGTCGAAGCGCCCCCTTCGATTCGCCACTTTACAATATTGGTAACGGCTACTGTCGCCAATCGTCTGAGATTAATTCCCCAATGGTCAAAGAACTGGCGGTCTTCGACTGCCAGCAGCATTTCCACCAGATGGGGGGGGATGTTTTTGTAAGGCGTTAAAATCCGGTTCTCGCTGTAGAATTCCTGAATAAGGATGCCATTTCTGTCATATAATTTGGTCTTAAGGCTCGGTTCTATATTATGAAGCTGTTTAAAAGAAGGCAGCTCGGACTGGTAGATATTATAAGTTCGGTAGCCGAGAAAAGTCAGCAGTACCAGCAGGATTAGCCCTGCCATGGTCAGATATTTTCTGACTTTCTCCTGTTGTCTTCTTCTGGTGTTAGATTCGTACATAGTTTGTTCAGTTTCCTTTTAGAGAGTATTTAAGTCAACTTAAAAGCGGATATGCATTTAACTGTTTGATTTTTGTCCTTATATAGTCTATTCTTTCGTTCAAATCGGCACAATTATCCGGCAATTGAACTGCATAGAATTATATGCCGATAAAGTGACTAAGTTGCCTTAAAAATGAGTAGTTATGTCTAAGATATTGTCAGATAAAGAGATTACGCAGGAAGTAGAGCGGCAATGGACGCTTATTTCCAGGGGTACTGTGGATCTTCTGCCGGAAGTAGAATGGAAAGATCTGCTCAAAAAGTCTATATCAGAGAATAAGCCTCTGCGTGTGAAGCAGGGCTTTGACCCAACCGCACCGGATATTCATCTGGGACATACGGTCGGCATTAGAAAGCTCAAGCAATTTCAGGAGCTGGGACACCAGATAGTTCTTATAATTGGAGATTACACTTCTTTGGTGGGCGACCCGTCGGGACAGTCTTCGACCCGACCGCCTTTAACTTACGATGAAGTAATGAAAAACTCTGAGACTTATCAGGTTCAGTTTTTTAAAATCCTGGACAAATCAAAAACTGAAATTGTTTTTAACGGCGACTGGTTTAAGAAAATGAATTTTCTTGAGATCATGCAGCTGGCTTCTAAGTACACGGTTGCCCGGTTATTGGAGAGAGATGACTTTACCAAAAGGTTGGAGAAACAGACTCCGATTTCTATTCACGAACTATTCTATCCCTTGATGCAGGGCTATGATTCGGTAGCTATAAAGGCCGATGTGGAAATAGGCGCCACCGAGCAGAAATTCAATCTTCTGGCAGGCCGGACAATTCAGGAAGCTTATGGCGTTAAGCCACAGGTTATTTTGACAATGCCAATACTGGTCGGTTTAGACGGGCAGAAGAAGATGTCAAAATCACTCAATAATTATATTGGTATCGACGAAAGTCCGGGTGAAATTTTCGGCAAAGTGATGTCGATTGCAGATGAGCAAATCTACAGTTATTTTGAACTGGCCAGCGATGTTACACTCGAAGAGCTTGCAGAAATAAAACAAAAATTAAACAAACCGGATGTCAATCCGATGGTTATAAAGAAGGAGCTGGGACAGAGGCTGGTAGATATGTACCATCCTGCCGGTTCGGGCCAAAGTGCAAGAGAGGAGTTTGAGCGGGTATTTTCCAATAAACAACTGCCGCAGGATATGCCCGAACTTACTCTTGAGGAATTGAAAAAGTTAGGACTTAAAGAGGACAAAATTTATTTGGTACACCTGATGTCGAAAACTGAAATGGTAAAGTCAAACAGCGAAGCCAGAAAACTTATTCTGGCAGGAGCCGTTACAATAGATGGAAAGAAGATTGATAGCCCGGACTTCGAATTCTCTGTCGACAAAGAGATGATTCTAAAAGTCGGCAAACGACGCTACTTGAAATTACTTGTATAGCTATCAAGAATGTTAGCATGAAGCACAAATGATTACACTGCTTAAATTTGATTGGATCAAAGTCTTACTTTGTCTTGGGGCTTTCTCTTTTATAATCAGCGCCGGCTGCTCCTCCAAAGCTCTCAAAGATAGAACCTTTGCGTTCAATTCAGACAAAGTTAAATTGAAAACAGCCCTGATTGAATCTGAATCCGTTCTTGAGAATATTGATGAGCAGGCTTTTCGCCATTTCACTAACGGCGTTATAGCAGAGCAGGCAGGTGATAACTATGCCGCCTCAAGAGAATACAGGAAAGCCTTGCTCAGGTATCCGGATTCGTATGAAATTCGCTTTTCGCTGGCCAACGTGCAGTACCGCATGCAGCAATTTGATATTGCCTTAAAAACGCTCAATACAATAACTCAGAACAAAGTTGAACTAAATAATTTAAGGGGCATCTGCTACCGTTCGATAGGCGATAACGAAAACGCCAGAAAGGCTTATGTCGAATCAGTCAAGCTTGATGCAACCGACCGGATTTCTACTTCGTTTCTTGCCAGCGAATACCGCCGGCTGAATGACGTTGATTCTCTGGTCTGGATATATTCCAAACTTTCTAAAATTAATCCTAACAATTACAGGACACTTGTGGAACTGGGACGTTTTCAAATCCAAACAGGGAAAATTGATGATGCCCTGATTTCTTTTCACAGCGCCCTGGAACTAGCCGAGGGCAGACAAAGGATTAGCTCTTATCTGGGACTTGGCGATGTTTACAAGAATAAAAATCAGCAGGACTCATCAGTTTATTATTTCAAATTGGCCGGTGAACTTGATCCGAATAACTCTTATGTGGTCAGGGAACTGGCAAGTTATTATTCACAAAAAGATTCTCTTAGCCAGGCAATTTATTTTGCTGAAAAACTGGTCAGGCTGGAGCCGAATAATTCGGCTGCGAAAAGATTCCTGTCTCAGCTTTATGTCTCGACTGATTCTCTGCCGAAAGCCGAAATGCTGCTTGAGGACTTGCTGGCCGCCGGTGATAATGACCCCAGTAATTACTTTTATCTGGGACGTATTGCCATAGTCAAACAGGATTATGAATCAGCCAAAGAATATTTGACTATCCTGACGCAATTATCACCCAGTGTGCCCGACTCCTGGCTGGACCTCGGTTTTGTATACAGGAGAACCGATAATTTGGAAAAGGCCATCAATGTCTATAGTTCAGGCCTGCAATTTGTTAACCATCGTGCAGATTCTGTCAGGTTGTTATTTGCCATCGGTGCCTCTCAGGAAAGTTCGAAAAATATCGAACAAGCAGAGAAGACTTTTGAAAAGATCATATTGCTTGACCCGAATCACAGCCAGACTTTGAATTATCTGGGCTACATGCTGGCAGACAATGGTGATAGACTTGAATACGCCAAAGACCTGATAGGCAAGGCGCTGGAATTATCTCCTGAAAACGCCGCCTATATCGACAGCTATGGTTGGGTGATGTTCAGGCTCGGCAAATATAACGATGCCGTAGAGTATCTTTCCAAAGCGGTCTCTCTTCAGAGTGACCCGGTTATATATGACCATCTTGGCGATGCCTATAATGCCAGCGGTAATTCTGGTGACGCCCGCATCTGGTGGCAAAAGGCACTTGAACTGGAACCTGATAATGACAGAATCAGAGAGAAACTCAACGAGTGAAGGCTAAGCTGCCCTCCAGACTTGGAGAAGTTTCTTTATCACTTTCAATATTATTGTTTCTGGTAATTGGCTGCGCTGAAGTTTCAGCGCCTCCGGGTGGCGAGGTTGACCGCCAGGCGCCGCGCGTCATCGAAACATATCCGGTGACGGGTTCAACCGGTGTAGCTCCATCGAATGAAATTATATTTTGGTTTTCAGAAGGGGTTACTCCTCCAAGAGCAGAAAAGGCGGTGTTTATTACTCCCCGCCCAAAATTTGAGCCTAAACTAAAATGGAAAACAGACAGACTGACTATCGCACTCTCAGATCCCTTTGAACCAAAT
>JADFLZ010000259.1 GCA_022564135.1 Candidatus Zixiibacteriota bacterium | reverse complement strand
TTTACTTGACTAGCGTTATAAATAAGGTAGATTATTAGCACTATGGCACTCGTACTGCCAAAATGGCAGTTATTTTATAGGTTGATTTTGTGAAGAAATTATTTGAAAAACTCTCAGATCGAGAAAGAGAAGTCCTGGCGAGTTTGATTACTCAGTATATCGCTTCGGCTGACCCGGTCGGTTCCCGGCTGATAGCCAATAAATTTATGACTGACCTTTCCTCGGCCACAATCAGAAATACCCTGCAGGATTTAGAAGAGCAGGGACTTTTGAAACAGCCGCATACTTCGGCCGGCAGAGTCCCCACAGATCTGGGTTACAGGTTTTACGTAGATTTTTTGCTGCAGCCGGAAGAACTGTCTCAGGAAATTAAAGATGAAATTAAAAGCAAAATATTAAAAGAAGGGCAGGGGATAAACGAAATTTTGGGGCAGACCTGCCGCGTTTTAAGTGATATCACCAAACAGCTGGGTGTTACCATGGCTCCAAGATTTGATGCCGGAATTCTGAAACGACTTGAGCTGATTCCCATAGCCGAAGACAGGCTGATGGCGGTGGTGGTTGTCCGTTCGGGGCTGGCCAGGTCGGTGATTATCGAAATTGAAGCGGCTGTCTCAGACAGTATTCTGAGTGAGCTTGAACAGGTCATAAACGAAAGACTGGCAGGACTTACTCTGGGAGAAATAAGAAAAACGGTTGTTCAAAGAATGGCCGATGTTTCCGGTCATGGCAAGCTGCTTAACCTGCTCATAGATTCAAAAGATAATATCTGGAAAGAATCCGAAGAGTCGGGTCTGCATCTCTCCGGTGCCGGTCAGCTGGTGACTAAGCCGGAGTTTGCCTCTAAGGAAAAATTATCGGAACTGCTCAAAGTCATGGAAAATGGAAAAATTCTCTCAGACTTTTTAAATCAGCAGGAGGAAGAAGGGCTGCTGATTACCATCGGCAATGAAAGCAAATTTTCAGAAGTGCTCAACTGTTCGCTGGTGACATCATCGTACCGGGTGGGCAACATTAAAGGAACAGTAGGCATTATCGGGCCGACCCGGATGCCTTACAGTCAGCTGGTCTCGGTGGTCGAGTACACTGCCCGAACTATTTCAGAAACATTGAGCGGCCTGGATAAAAAGGACCGGCTCTTGAATTAATATCAGAGGTAAAAACAATTGCCAGAAAACAAAACAGACAAAATAAACGAACAATCAGATTCTCAAGAGATAGATGTTGAAGAGTCTTTTTCAAACGACAAACCGGAAGAAGCGGATGCGGTTGAAATAACTGATGACTCAGATATAAAAGAATTACTAGCCCAAAAAGATGATAAATATCTCAGGCTGGCGGCTGAATTTGAAAATTATAAGAAGCGTATGTTCCGTCAGAGTGAAGAACTGGTTCATCATGCCGAGGCCGGGGTTCTGATAGATTTACTTGATGTCCTGGACAATTTTGAAAGGGCGCTGGATTCGGCAGCTGACAAAAAAGATTTCAAAGCCTTTAAAAAAGGCGTCAAGATGATATTTGAACAGATGAAAAAGATTCTGGATGACCATAACGTTTCGCAAATAGATACAGTCGGCAAAACTTTTGACCCGGACCTGCATGAAGCTGTTATGCAGATAGAAACTGACCAGCAGCCTGAGGGAGTAATCGCTCAGGAACTTTCAGGCGGTTACAAAAAAGGGAAAAAAGTTATCCGCCATGCCAAAGTTGGTGTCAGCAGCGGCAAGAAAAACGAAAATAACAACAATAACGATGATGAAAGTAAGTAGCTTTCAAAAATTGAAATAAAATCCTAGGAGATAAAGCATGGGTAAAATAATAGGCATAGATTTAGGCACGACCAATTCCTGCGTGGCAGTAATTGAAGGTCAGGAACCGACGGTAATTCCAAATTTGGAAGGGGCCCGGACGTCGCCATCGGTGGTAGCTTTTGCCAAAGACGGCGAAAGATTAGTCGGAGCATCGGCTAAAAGGCAGGCGGTAACTAATCCTGAGAATACAATTTCTTCGATAAAACGATTTATGGGGCGTCGCTTTGACGAAGTAGAGCATGAAAAAGGAATGGTGCCCTATAAAGTCACATCTTCCGACGGCGCCGGAGCTGTGGTAGAAATACAGGGCAAGAAGTACAGTCCGCCGGAAATTTCCGCCATGATTCTTGGCTATCTAAAAAAGTCAGCCGAAAGACATCTGGGACATGAAGTAACCCAGGCGGTCATAACCGTACCGGCTTATTTTAACGATGCCCAAAGGCAGGCCACCAAAGATGCCGGTAAAATTGCCGGGCTGGAAGTACTCAGAATAATCAATGAACCGACAGCAGCCTCACTGGCTTATGGTCTGGACAAAAAGACAAACGAAAAAATAGCTGTCTATGATTTGGGCGGCGGTACTTTTGATGTTTCTATTTTAGAAATTGGTGATGGTGTTTTTGAAGTCCGCTCCACCAACGGTGATACCCATCTCGGAGGAGATGATTTTGACCAGGCTATTATAGAATGGATGGCTGATGAATTCCAAAAATCCCAGGCTATAGATCTTCGCAAAGACCGCATGGCTCTGCAGAGACTTAAAGAAGCTGCAGAAAAAGCAAAGATCGAACTTTCTTCAACAATGCAGACCAATATTAATCTGCCTTTTGTAACGGCTGACCAGTCCGGCCCCAAGCATCTTGATCTGACTTTAACCAGAGCCAAGTTAGAACAGCTGACCGAGGACTTAATTGAAAGAACTGTCGGTCCCTGCAAAACTGCACTGGCAGACGCCAAATTGTCAGCCTCGGATATTGACGAAGTCGTACTTGTCGGCGGCATGACTCGCATGCCCAAAGTTATCGAGACAGTCAAGGAAATATTCGGAAAAGAACCACACAAAGGAGTCAACCCTGATGAAGTAGTGGCTATTGGCGCTGCTATTCAGGCAGGTATACTGGCCGGCGATATGAAAGATGTGGTGCTGCTTGATGTCACACCGCTGTCATTGGGCATTGAAACCCTCGGCGGTGTTATGTCACAGCTTATCGAGCGCAACTCAACCATACCGACCAAAAAGTCACAGGTTTTTTCAACGGCGTCCGACAATCAGCCTTCGGTTTCGATTCATGTGCTGCAAGGGGAGCGCAAAGTGGCCATAGATAATCGTACCCTGGGACGGTTTGATCTGGTCGGCATTCCGCCTGCAGCCAGAGGCGTTCCGCAGATTGAAGTTACTTTCGATATCGACGCCAACGGCATCGTCCATGTCGGCGCCAAAGATATGGCTACCGGCAAAGAGCAGTCGATTCGAATCGAGTCTTCGTCAGGTCTGTCGGATGAAGAAATTGATAAGATGGTGCAGGACGCTGAAAAGCATGCCGACGAGGACAAGAAGAAAACGGATTTGATTGCCACCCGAAACGAAGCCGACCAGCTTATTTACTCGACTGAAAAGACACTAAAAGAAGCAGGCGACAAAATTTCTGAAGAAGAAAAGACAAAGATTGAAGAAGCCAGCAAGAAACTTCAGGAGGCTCTTTCAGGTGAAAGTCTTGAGACTATTAACAAAGCCAAAGAAGAATTGATGGCGGTGTCACACAAGCTGGCCGAAGAGATGTATAAGCAGGCTCAGCAGGAACAAGCCGGCAGTCAGGAAGAAACGCCTCAAGCTGGTGCCGAAGCGGAGTCTGATGTCGGCAGTGACAAAAGTGACGGCGCGGTAGAAGCTGATTTTGAAGTCGTCGATGCTGAAGACGATAAGAAATAATATAGGTAGATGACGACACCCAGAGATTACTATGAAATTCTCGGTATCGGCCGGGAGTCAGGTGAAGCAGAAATAAAGTCAGCTTATCGCAAGCTGGCTTTAAAATATCACCCCGACCGCAACCCTAACGATAAATCTGCTGAAGATAAATTCAAAGAGGCTACTCAAGCCTACGAAATCTTAAAAAACTCTGAAAAGCGTTCAACTTATGACCAGTTTGGTCATGCCGGTCTGGGACAGGGGGGCGGTTTTGGAACCGGCGGATTTGGCGGCTTCGGAGGCGGCTTTGATGTCAGCGATGCGCTGAGAGCGTTCATGCGTGATTTTGGCGGCGGCTCGGTTTTTGATGATCTTTTTGGCATGGGTGGCAGCGGCAGCCGTCGCGGCAATCGCGGTGAAGACCTGCGGGTTACACTCAAGCTGACACTTGAAGAAATTACAAGCGGCGTTGAAAAATCAATCAAAGTTAAGCG
>JADFLZ010000258.1 GCA_022564135.1 Candidatus Zixiibacteriota bacterium | reverse complement strand
AGCTTTTGCCCCCGGTTTTATTACGCCGGTCATGGGGGTAGAGTAATCCTGAGATATTTCTTCGAGAGCCACCGCCGAGGCCGTATTGCAGGCACAGATGATGAATTTTACATTTTGTTCCATCAGAAATGTAATGTCCTGGCGGGTGAAATGCGTGATGATATCTCTGGAGCGGCCGCCGTAAGGAGTACGGCCGACATCACCGAAGTAAACGACATTTTCCTGCGGCAGGAGTCTGATGATTTCGCGTGCGACAGTCAGGCCGCCCACACCGGAATCGAAAATCCCTATGGCTCTGTTATCTGCCATGTAACGTTCCCCCCGACTTTTTAATCACTTTCATACTTGTCTTTGAACCTTTTGATAGCTCCATATATAGCTTTAGCAATCTTCTTACGATATGATTTAGAAGCAATGATTTTTTCTTCTTTTTTGTTAGTAATAAAGCCGGCTTCTATCAGAACCGAAGGCGTATAGACAGAGTTAAGAACATAAAATCCGGCCTGGTCAACGCCGCGGGCCGGGATTTTCAGCCTTCGTCTGAATTCCCGGTCAATCATCAGGGCGAAATCATGCGACTCTTCCTGGAATTCTGTCAGAATCATTTCGTTTAAGATACTTAAAATCTGATCATTATAGTATGCCGAAAACATATCTTCGTCGGGTTCATTTATCGAGGCATGCTCTCTCAAAAATACGCTGTTTTCAAACTGGGCGACCGCCCGGGCAGAATCATTTTTGGCCGGTGCCAAAAAGAAGACATTCCAGCCCCGGACATGCTCTTTTAAAGCGGCATTGGCATGAATTGAGATAAACAGATCGGCGGCCGATTCGTTGGCAATCCTGGCTCTTTCCTGAAGAGTGATTGTCTCATCGCGGTCGCGGGTCATGACAACTTTGAACTGCTTGTCTTTGCGGATTATTTTGGCCAGCTCTTTGGCGATATCCAGACAGATATCTTTTTCGCGGGTTCCTTTTTTGCCTATGGCGCCGTAGTCCTGTCCGCCATGTCCGGGGTCGATAACTATGACGTCAATCTTTGAGTCCGGACCGATCGGAGTAATGCGCGGCTTTTCTTCGATTTCAAAATCCGAATCCGCAATTGATATCTGGATGCGCGGCGGGTTGTCCGCCAGTTTATGGTGCCAGTTGGTGATTTTTCGGCGCATCCGTAAAGAAACCTGTCCCGATTCTGCCAGCTGATGAACTTTGAGATTGTACATCAGCTTACGGTCGAGTCTGGACAAAACTCTGGTTCTGTTTATGCGGCCGTCTCTGATTGAAATGTTTACCCAGTTGCCCTCGGTTACGAAAACATCATAGGCCAGAGAGGTTGTCAGGAAAACTTCTATCAAAAGGCCGTTTGCTTTTTTGACAACGGTCAGGTCGGCTACATTAAAGTAATCCGATGAAATTCTTATCAGTTTCTTGTTTTCGTCCCAGGTGACTTTGTCTGAAATGACCCGGTCTAAAAAGGGAGCGAAAGTTTTGACCGGCAAATAGAGCTGTCCCTCTTTTAGCTCAGCCGGATAGGTCATATTAAAAATCGAATCTCCCAGCTTGAAATATGCGGATTTCAGTAAAAACTTAAAAACCGAAGTGTCGATCTTGTAAGAAACCATATGTCCGACTTCTTCCCAGTCGATCTGGCCGCCAAGAATCTCGACAAGTTCCGAAAAGGATATGTAGGTAACTCTGTTTTTCTTATAGGACTGAATTTCTTCGTCATCACCGGAAATCGCCACGCTAATTTTGCCGGCCAGTACCGGAGCAGCGCATAAAGAAACCAGGAGCAGCAGGATTATCATTTTTGTCTTATATATTTTCATCATACCTCTGTTAGATATCTTTTCTTATGGCCCTGCGAATACGTCTGTCGGACTCCTGTTTTGAAATCGCCTCCCGCTTGTCATACTTTCTACGTCCGACTGCCAGGGCAAGTTCAATTTTTGCGATATTTCCCTTGAAGTAAATCGAGAGCGGAATAAGCGTTTTGCCTTTCTGATCGATTTCGGCAGTCAGTTTTCTGATTTCTTTCTTATGCATAAGCAGCCTTCTGGTTCTTAGCGGGTCAATTTCATCCTGAGCCATCTTATAAGGTGAAATATGCAGTTTTTTTAAGAATAACTGAGCATTTTCTATCACCGCATAAGCGTCGGAAATGTTTACTTTTCCAGCTCTTAAGGATTTGACCTCACAGCCCCGAAGCTCAATACCGGCTTCCACGGTGTCCTGGATAGTGTAATCATGGCGGGCTTTGCGGTTTCTGACCACATAGCGTATTTTATTATTCAGAGCCATCAATATCAGAATATAGACTGCCCCAAAAAGCCGCAATTAAAAAGAGCTTTTTATGAGACAAGATAGGCTGTCTGAATGCTAATCTTTTCAGCAGAATTTACCGATAAAAAGATTAAGCCCGTGAGTATCGAGAGCAGGGCTTTAAACAGTTACAAAAGGTTATAGATGTCTTATAAAATCAAAACCGGTTCAGCCAAAATTCTGATAATTGACGACGAGCCGGAAATTACTGAAATTGTTGAGACTTTTCTGACCGAAGCCGGCTACATAGTTGCCGTAGAAAATTCACCTCTCAAGGCAGTCAGCAAGGCCAAAGAGTTCAAACCGGATGTTGTTTTGCTGGATATTATGATGCCCGGCAGTGACGGTTACGCCGTTTGCAAGGAACTCAAGCAGGACCCCGATTTTGCCGACACCCCCATAATCTTCCTGACCGGCAAAGACCGCGAAGATGACCAGGGCAGATCCTTTCAGTCCGGCGGTGACATGTATATCAAAAAGCCCTTTTCCTGTGAACGGCTTTTGGAAATCGTTAATATCGTGCTGATGTCTATCAGCTAAAGGAGAGAGGCAGCCGGCCTTTTTTTTGTTGCAAATTATAGTGCGGTGCACTATATTAAGGCCTATGATAAGAGTAATCAAAAGATATTCCAACCGGCGTCTTTATGACACTGAAAGCAGCCGGACTATTACCCAGTCAGATCTTTCTAAAATGGTAAAAGAAAGAATAGAACTAAAGGTGATTGATTCGCAAACTGGCAAAGATATAACCGTTCCGGTACTGGGCAGGCTGATGCTTTTTGAAACTACCCACTGGAGCGACCACCAGGGATCACAGGAATTATTTAAGGCAATAATTTTAACAGGAGGAAAATACCAGATGTCGATACTAAAAAACACTATTCTGGCCTCTTTGGGCGCTTTGCAGGTGACCAAAGAAAAAGCTACCAGGATTATCGATGAGCTCATCAAAAAAGGAGAGCTTGATAGCTCTGAACGCAAAAAAGCAATAATGGAGCTTCTGAAAAAAGCTGATAAGTCTACGGCTGATTTCAGAAAGAAAGTTTCAACAGAGGCAGCAAAGGTTCAGAAAGACGTTTCTACATTTGTTAATGACATGAAACTGTCCAAGCAGAGCGATTTCAAGAGACTTGAAGCAAAAGTTGATAAGATTGGCAAACAGCTCAAGAAAATTGAGACGGCGCTTGCTGGTCTGAGCAAGTGAATTTTTTTTAGCTAGATAAGACTTGTCCAAAAAAAACGTTGGGTCACACTTCGGTCAATAAATTCGCCTCAGCAAGACCCAACGTCTCTATACTAACTCAAAAATCCGGGATTTCTATAATCTTTTAAGAGCCATACTACTCACACGGGAACGCATTCGGACCGCCTCTAAAGAGAAAGTCGACTATATAAGTCAAATCCAAAATGTTGAAGCCGCCGTCGCAGTTTAAGTCTCCGGCAGGGAATGTTATGCTGCCTTCAGGATGTACTGACATAGTTACCAAAACAGAATCAGCCGGCTGCCAGATATTATCATAGGTAATTGTAATATATCCAGTATAATCCAGCGGGCCCAGCCCGGTGGCATCGGCTGATACCGTTACCATACTGGGAGTGACACCGCTGCTGATGTTGACACTAAGCCATGATTCAGTTGATACCAGCGCGAATCCAACAGACAGGCCATTGTGACCTATTCCCAGCATACGAGTTTCAATAGCCGGCGAATCCGCGAAAGCATTGAAGGTAAGGCTTTTAGTAGACAGCTCAAAACCACCCGCCCCGGCGGTGGCATCGTAGTAGGCAATTACCGGTACAAGTAAATCACCCCCGCGTTCTAAGACTATATCCAAAGGTGTTGCCAGATCAATTGCTTCCGGGGCAATATTCCCGGCTCCTGCCGAAACTCTGGTATAATTCA
>JADFLZ010000257.1 GCA_022564135.1 Candidatus Zixiibacteriota bacterium | reverse complement strand
TCCCACTGCTACAAGTTTGCATCAATTCCCTTGTACTTCGACAAGGTTGTTTTCTGAATCAGCAGGGACACATAGATATTATCTATTAGTGCGGCGTAGTTCTGGTACAAACAATTCAAACAACGTAGCGATGATTTATCTTCGTGCAAAATTCTACCCTACTGCCTACGGTTCGATTGTCCTGTCGAAGTCAAACCTCAACTTTGATGAGCCTCAGATAGCCTTAATACCGACTGATGGCTCTCAGCAGTATGAAAATCTCAATCTTCAAGTTCATACGCTGGAAGAAATCAATGCCAAACTTGAAGCTGAAAGAGAAACTCTCCTGGCCGAGAATGAACGCTTGCGATTTGAAAAAGAGCAGCTACGTGAAACACAGCAGAGAATCTCGTCCGCAGCTCCTAACCAAAATCAAAAGTAAATTAATTAAACTGTAACTTTTGATCTGAATAAAGGAGAAACAAAATGAGATTTAGAAATATATTAACAACATCTTTGTTGATTTCTGTCCTGCTCTCAATTTCGGCCTCTGCCCAGCCATTTATTGACTGGGATGTGGTATCATCGGGCGGCACCGAGGCCTCTTCAGCAGATTTTCAACTTGATGCCACAGTCGGCCAGACAGCCACTCTGTTTTTAACAGGCGGTACGAGACAGCTTGGAGCTGGCTACTGGCAAGGGTATGGCTGCTGTGTTGCTTTCCGCGGCGACTTAAATGGCGACGGAACAGACGCCAATATTCTCGACCTGACTTTTGCAGTTGACCGTATATTCCGCGGAGGCGGGCCATCAGGATGCCCGGCAGAAGCTGACGTAAATGCTGATGGAACTCCTCATAATATCCTGGATTTGACCTTTTTGGTGGATAGAATCTTTCGGGGCGGCCCCCCTCCGGGAGGCTGCTTATAACAGTAAAATAGTATCCAGTAAGGCAGAACTCATAAAAATTCTGCCTTTTCTCTCTTGACGAATCCAAAAAATCCTGCATATTTCAAGTAACTACTCATTACTGCCGATTTAATATCTATGATATCTCATAGTCTGAGTATTGGGTACAAAGAATTGAATTGCAAAAGATGAAGAATTTCAAAGATATACTGCTATTGGCTGTTGCCATATCAGTTATTTCCATAACTGTGGGCAGGGCCGAGGTTCCCGGTATTCTCAAGTATCAGGGCACTCTCACTGATACACTGGGAGAACCAATTACAGACGGCACTTATTTCATCCGCTTCATAATCTGGAATGATTCCTTAAGCGCAGACCCAGCTAATGAACTCTGGAATAGTAATATCCAGACCTATCTGGTGTTAGGCGGTCTATTGGAGTCTAATTTAGGTGAATCTCCTACTCCAACAATAAGCAGTAATATATTTTCCAGCAATAGTTCACTCTTCTTAGGAATAACAGTCGGCACAGAGCCCGAACTCAAGCCGCGGATAATGCTGGCCTCTGCCCCATTTGCCTTTAAGTCAGCCCTTTCCGACACTGCAACTGTAGCTTTAAGCGTGCCACCTAACTCAATATCATTGTCATCTTTAACCCAAAGTACTGCTGACAGCGGACAGGTCATAAAGTGGAGCGGTTCGGCCTGGGTAGCTGCGCCTGATGAAAGAGGAGTTGGAACTATTTCCTCAATCATAGCCGGGAGCGGCCTCACAGGCGGCGGAAGCTCAGGTGATATTTTGGTTGCAATTAAAACGAGCGGAATTATTTCAAGTCACATTTCCCTCGATGCTGTTGGTTCCATCCATTTAGCTGCAAATTCCGTCGGTAATTCGGAGATGAGTAACGATGCTGTAGGTGGTCCTGAGATCATAAATAATTCAATCTTTAGCATAGATATAGTAGATGAACCGGGATTAGCCCAAGGTCGGACAACTACCATAATCCCCTTGAGCAAATCTACCATGACTGACTTGACTACAGTTTCAATGGTTACTCCCGCCTCCGGATTCGTTTTTGTTCAGGGTCGTGCTACAATCAGTTTAGACAGCACTACTGGCTCAAATTTCGCCTTTATGCAGATAATAGTGAACTCAACCGGAGATACAGTCTCGGGATTATACACTAAAGTTGGCGCCACTAATTATCCAAGCAGCGGCCAATTTAGCTTCAACTGTACTGCCCAAAGAACTTTTTTCCTCTTAGCCGGACCACAAACATTCAGACTTGAGGCCAAATATACTGCCTCGTCGGGCTCAGCCGAAGCGAGCGCCGCTTTTCCAATTCTAACCGCAATCTTTTTCCCTACTTCTTATGGTACAGTTACACCGGTAGCCGATGATCCGAGCGATAAGCCTCAGTCCGGCAGCTCAACTAAGGGAAATTCCCATGGCGCTGATGAATAATTTGGCACAACTTGTTTTCTATTCGATTATTCTATTAATGCTCATGCTGCAAAGCCAATCACTTGCGCAAAACTCTGTCAAAGTAGGCCGTAGTGTAATCGCCGGCGGCGGCGGCAAAAGCACTACTTCGATTTACAGCTCAAGCGGCACTATTGGACAAGCCTCTACCGGCCGAGCGACTACCTCGATCTACAAACTGGGCTCCGGATTCTGGTCGGGTCCATTTACAGGAAGCTGCTGTGTAGGTAACCGTGGTGACCTCAACGCCGACGGTGTCGATGCTGATATTCTCGATTTGACATTTGCAATCGACCGGATTTTCCGAGGCGGCGTACGTCCGGGATGCCCAGCAGAAGCAGATGTAAACGCCGATGGAAGTCCTCTCAACGTAATAGATTTGACTTTTTTGGTAGATAGAATATTCCGCGGCGGTGTCTCCCCGGCGGCCTGCCCCTGAGCCAGATACGGCCTCAATTTCCAGCGTATATTCAGGTTTTCCGCATTCAATTTACCCTTTCAGCAGATTGACAATCCTCTGATTTCTTGATATTTTATAAATCCATTTGAGAACATAACCATTTAGATTTTGCTGCAATATGAGCGGATATGCGGAGGTAACCTTAAGTGAAGCAATACACCACTGACAAGATTAGGAATATATGCCTGGCTGGCCAAAGAGGCACCGGCAAAACAAGTCTGGGCGATGCTATCGCATTTAACACCGGAATTAATAACCGCATCGGCTCAGTCGACGGCGGTACCTCTATTCTGGATTTCACCGACAGCGAAATTGAAAGAAAAACTACGATTACTCTCAAACTTCTGGCTGTAGAATGGAACGACTGCAAAATCAATTTAATAGACTGCCCCGGCCACCTGGATTTCACCGGTGAGCTGATGTCTGGCGCCAGAGTCTCTGACGCTGTCGGTATTTTGATAAGTGCCGCTGCCGGAGTCGAGGTAGGTACCAGCCTGCAATGGAAGGCTATGGAGCCGTTTCACATCGCCCGCTTTTTCTTTATTAATAAGATGGAATCCGAAGGTGTCAACTGGAAAAGCGCTCTTGAATCAATCAAAGAAGCCTTCGGTAAGCAGGCGGTGGCGGTGCAGCTCCCGATTGGCGAAGGCAGCAGTTTTAAAGGACTCGTGGACCTGCTGCATATGAAAGCCTACACCTTTGATAACGATGGCAACCGCAGCGAAGTAGATATCCCGGCCGACTTAAAAGCTACTGCCGATAAAGAACGCGAGAACTTAATCGAAGTTGCCGCAGAGGCAGACGACGCACTTTTGGAAAAGTTCTTTGAGAAGGGTACTCTCGAAAATGATGACGTTCAAAAAGGCCTGCTATTGGGAATCGCCCGCATGAAAGTCTTCCCCGTTTTGTTCGGTTCGGCCACTAAAAATATCGGAGTAAAAGTCCTGCTCGATTTTGCAAACGAGTTCCTACCGTCACCGGCACAGCTGCCGCCGGCCAAAGCTGTCAGAACCGGTACAGAAGATGAAATAGAAGTCGCACCGGATGCAGCGGCCAAAGCTTCGGCATTCATTTTCAAAACTTTCTCCGAAGGGCACCTTGGTGAGCTGTCATTTTTCCGCGCCTACTCAGGTACCATTAAGTCGGGTCTGGATTTAAAAAATCAGCAGAAAAACTCAGGTGAAAGAGCCTCACAGACCTACACCTTTCAGGGAAAAAACAGGATTGATGTTCAATCTATAGTGGCTGGTGACATCGGCGTTTTGGTGAAACTCAAAAACACGCACACCGGTAACACTCTGGCAGACGCAGGTTTCTCCGTCACGTTCCCGGAAGTCGAATTCCCCAACCCGGTCATGGATACTGCCATAAAAGCAAAAACCAAAGGTGACGAAGAAAAAAT
>JADFLZ010000256.1 GCA_022564135.1 Candidatus Zixiibacteriota bacterium | reverse complement strand
TTTTTTAAAAAGGTAATTGATTAATTAAGAGTGAAATTAGCAGGTATCCGCTCTCGCCCGGTGAACCAATACCTGCCCGAGAAAAATAAAAAACTATTGTTTTGTTAGACCAATAACTCCGCATGCAACTCTTGCACCCGCTGCCCCGGTTGGCTGCGATGTAAGATCATCTTCACCTGCATGTACAATAATAGCCCGACCAATTATTGAATGCGAGCCGCTAAAGGAGATGTACGAATCTATTATCTCGTAATATGCTTTGCCTTTTTCATTAGCTAAAAGGTTTCCGAGATCTCCAACATGTCTTTCCTTAGAATTTGGTGCACCGTGCTTTTTGCCATCAGGATTAAAATGTCCGCCGGCTGATTTGCCATCTGAACCGCTGCAATCTCCAAATTGATGAATATGAAAGCCATGCTTGCCCTCGGTTAGTCCGCTAACAGTTGCCACTACTTTGATACCGCCTTCAACTTTTGTAAAGGATATGGTTCCTGAAACATTATTACCTGCAGTCGCGTGAAGCACGGCTATGGCCATTGTAATACCTGAGCTAGTTTCATTGTTCGGGTGGCTTTCATCAGCTTGCTGACCGAAAAGATTCGCCGCTGCAACGGACATAACGGCCAATACAATAATCGCCAAATAGCTTTGTGATTTGTTCATTTCATTTCTCCCAATCATGACAGGTTATTAATTCCTCTTATCTGTAGAAATATTTAATGGCTTGTCCATTTCAACTGGCTCCCAGCCATTATGGATCAGCCAGTTGGCCGCTTCTTCTTTCTTTTCTGAAAACATAAGGAAATGTAATATATCATCTTTTCGCAGCGCAATCGAATTATCAAATGGCATAATTTTATCAGCACGGGTAAGACTGAGTGCCATCAAGAAATGTCCCTGAGTTTCAAATTCAGCGTTATTTTTATCAGATGCCTCAGAATTGTCATTATTTTCGGTCAATTGCCAGGTTGTAACAGTTGTCAGGCCGCGTCTTATGCGTACACTCCAGAGGTCCAAGTCGCAATGGACTCCGAACAGAATTGAGGCGCCGGCCTGTTTTATCATTGCAGGAGAAACGCTGCCATCCCGAAGGTGCAGCGCCACCAGACGTTTGGAAGTCTTAAACTCCCGCCTGACTCGGTTGACAAACATAAGGTTTACTTCTTCGTTGGTGGTAAGTCCGATACAGCCGATATAATCACCCAAATTCGCTCTCAGAATGGTACGTTCTTCGAGGGCGTTGCCAAAAATAACCTTGAAATCTTCCTGCTTGGCGGTTGTGACTGAGTCCGGATTTGAGTCCAGCAGAACTATTTCGTGTCCCCCGCTTCGCAGTATCCGGCCGAGAATGCGGGCAAGGTCATGCGCGCCAAGTATGGCATAGCCCTTGTTTGTAATTCTTTTCACTTTCAAGATTTGGGCAATCAGGCCGCCCGATAATCCCTGAACCAATACCGTGCTGGCAATCACTAAAAATACTAAAGCTCGCAAACTTTCACTCCCGGCTATGCCGGCCTTGTCTAAAGCGACGGCTACAAAAGAAGCAACCGCCGCTGCAACAATTCCACGCGGTGAAAGCCAGGCCAAAAATGATTTTTCAGCAACTTTCAAACCGGAATTTATGGTGCAGGCCGCTACGTTCAGCGGACGCACGATGAACATAAGCGTCACAACCGTCATAACTCCCGGCCAACCCAGGTCGGTAATGTCTGAGAAGCGAATATCGGCGGCCAGAAGCACAAAAAGCATAGCTATCAGCATGACTGTCAGCTGTTCTTTGAATTCCATAAGATCTCGAAGCGCTCTCGTTTTGAAATTGCCAACCACCAGTCCGGCCACAGTCACCGAGGCTATGCCGCTTTCGGGCTGTATTTCATTACAGATGTGAAAAAGTGCCAGTACCGAGGCCAGCACAAAAATGTTTTCCAATCCCTCAGGAATCAAATTCTTAGGTTTCAGTAAATAAGCTATAAAGAAGCCGCCGCCTAACCCCAGAAGAACTCCGATGCCCAGCATTAAGAAGACATCAATCAGGCCGGAAGTAAAGGCTCCTCCGGAAGGATGTATTACGATTTCCAGAGCTACGATGGCGATAATAGCGCCGATGGGATCAATCAGCACCCCTTCAGCTTCAAGTATTGTCTCAAGTTTATGGTTAATTTTTATGCGACGCAGCAGCGGTGTTATTACTGTCGGTCCGGTGACAATGACTAAGGCCCCAAACAGTACAGAAAGCTGCCAGGACCAGCCCATAAAAAGAGTTGCAGCAGTTGCTCCTCCGGCTGCGGTAATAATCGACCCAAAGGTGATTAGTCTTTTTATAGAGGCAGACTCTTTAAGCAGCCTCTTGAGATTGAGATTCATGCCTCCTTCGAAAAGTATGATGGCCACCGCATAGCCGACAAGTACCGGCATTATATCGCCCAGAGTGTCCGGACGGATTATGCCTAGCAGGTCCGGACCCAGGATTGCCCCTGTGGCCAGAAGTAAAACTATGCCGGGAATTCTTAGGTGCTGTGCTAAGACAGTAGCAAAAAGTCCGGCAGCTAATGCAAGTGAGATGGTCAGTGCCATTATATGCTAATAAAAGAACTGACTACAAAGCGGTCAACCTTGAATCTATAAAAGAAAAATAAGATCATTCAGGTCACTTAGTTGGTCAGATGTAAAAAGTCGCTTAGCAGAAAGTCCATCCTGCCAATAAAAGTGGAAACTCTGGACATGACGGTATAGCCGAAAGTTGTACCAAAGAATATCATCAGAAAGTAAGTGCCGACTCTGGCCGAACGGCCCATTATACCTTCATGTTCGCGGCTGAAATAGAAATATGACAGAGTAGTAAAAAGTCCCACAACTACAACCAATCCCGAGAAAATCATAAAAAATGAATCACCCTGAACCATTTCAACCGTAGCTGTCATCTGCCGCAGCGTTCTGGCCCCGAGCATGGCCGGAATTGCTACCCCGGCGCCTGAGCCGATCAGCACGGCCATTGAATAGCGCGACAGAAACGAGGTTGACTTGTGAAATCTTCCGAACATAAAAAGCCCGAATATTAATGGCAGGACCAGCCAGAACTGGCTTTCTACAAATAACGGCTTAAACAAAACCGCCATCAGCGTGTTGGTCCAGGTTATAACCAGTACATAGCCCATTGAAACACCGACCAGTAATGTTTCGGCCATTTTATAAACAGGGTTATCGCCATACAAAAATGACAAAATTGCTATAGTCAAAATTCCTGCTACAATTGTACCCGGGTCCATTAGCTGCCTATCCTTTTTTTCTGGAGCGGAAATAAGTAACGTTGCCGATTATAATTAACAAAATAATATAGAGGTGGGCGCTTGATTGGGCCAGCATGCTGCGGCCTCCGCTGCCGCCAATTCCTAAAAGATTCTCATACTCCGCCGCACCTCTTAGTCCTCCAACCATCGCTTTTAGCTGTCCGGACGAAATATAGGGGTCGTAAGTCGTCAGCATAGATGCCGCCACCGCCGCAGCAACATGTACACCGTATTTTTCATTGCCATATTCTATCCAATGTGTGGTTAATGAGCCGTCGGCTAATGATATCACTGCCGCGACATTATCGTAGTTATGAACCTTGCTTAACAGTTCGATTTCCGAAGTTGCATTGCCTAAGTAATCTTCGGGAAAGGTGCCTTTTAATGATTCACCCATAGATAAAATTGCGGCGATGAACTGAGGTTTAAACCCCAGGAAAACGTAATCACGACCATATTCTTTATTATATTCTCTGGCTGTTTCCTGCATCAAACGGTAGCCGACCCCGGTACCCTCGGCCAGCAGCGCCACTCCGATTAGTTTGTGGTCTTTGGCAAAGAGATGTCTGAGCATTACCAGTCCTAATGGTTTCATCTCAGGTAGCGAAGATGCCTCGTGGTCAAATGAAACAATGATAACTGAACTATCCGGCAGATTATCAAGGTAATCAAACATCTGTTTAGTTTCGTTACTGACAGTCGCTACAATACTGATATTGAGAAGCATAGTAACGGTCACTACTATAAAGAGACCGGCGAAAGCAAGATGTCGGCTCTGTGTGCTGTTCATCTGTCTTTCCCCAGCCAGGTTCTTTCAATCCCTAAAATTATTCGAAGCGAGGTCGTAACAGAGCCTAAGCCGATACCAATCAAAATTCCGCGGCGAGCCGACATCGACGGATAGGATCTAACCCACTAAGAAAACTCTAAGGCACTATTTCCAAGCCAGCCAA
>JADFLZ010000255.1 GCA_022564135.1 Candidatus Zixiibacteriota bacterium | reverse complement strand
CTTAATTGAACTCGTAATAATTATTGTTATTCTGGGGATTTTGGCCGCCGTAGCGATACCAAAATATCAGGATATTTCAGCTGAAGCCAGAGCGGCGGCTGCCCGTGCATCGCTGGGAAATGTACGCTCAGGTATCACCATCTTTTATGCCAACCAGGCAGTAAAGACAGGTTATGCCATTTGGCCTACTCAGATACAGCTTGAGACTTCTGGTGTTGTAATGGAACAAACGTATCCACCAAATCCTTATCAGTTATTGACCAATGCTCCGGATTCAATCGTAACCGGCGTTACCAAAGGAACCATTATCGGTTCCAGGGGTGGCTGGGCCTATAACGAAGTCACTGGTGAGCTTTGGCTAAACACCAGCACGACTGACATTACTGAGAATCTCTGGTAGCAGACTGGTTATCGTGTAAAAAAGTGAACTTAAACAAACTGAAAAAATCCAAAAAGCTCCGCCAGTCTGGATTCACTCTGGTGGAGCTTGTTATTATTATCGTAACCCTGGGCATACTGGCAGCAGTTGCTATTCCGAAATTCGGAGATATAGCTGAGAGTTCGAGAATTACGGCCACCACAGAGGAAATGCGAAACTTAAAAAGAGCCGTCATTGGCAACCCCAAAGTAGTGGCAGGCGGGGAACTGATTGACCGCGGTTTTATGGGTGATGTTGGCTTTGCTCCTGCTCAGCTTAGTGACCTGGCCATAAAGCCGGGTTCGTTAGCAGTCTATAATAAATTAACGCGGCTCGGCTGGAACGGTCCTTATATCGACTCGGACGATAATTCTTATCTGACCGATGCCTGGGGGGTTGCTTACATATATAGTGCAGGAAGCAGAACAATAACATCTGTCGGAGGAGCTGACACTATCACTGTTTCTTTCTAAAATTGGATTTAAGATGGATAACAATAAACATACTGCTTATGACGCACTCGACCTTGATCCTCAGGTAGACGATTCTCCGGAACCAGATCGCCCTGCTGTCACAGAAACACCTATTAAGCATACCAAGCGATTACGGTTCGGAAGACATATTTCATTTCGAATTGAAGAAGCCGCAGTTCAAATGGCAGCGGTCTCTCATTTTGGCAGGCGCCGCCGAATAATAGAATTAAACAAGTTTTACCTGACAGCCGAACAAGTCAAATCACATGAACGGCTGACACTCATAACAAAAGCAATCAATGACTTCCTGGTAAAACACCACCGATACTTTTCGGTAATGTCTATAGTTATCTCCGGACGAGAAACTGCGCTTCGAAGTTTTCTTATGCCGGTCATAAAAAAATCCGATCTGGACTCAGCTATAAAATTAGAAGCCAGCACTCAGCTTCCCTTTCCAATCGAAGACTGTACCTATGACTACCGTCCGATATCGCGGATTGTAAGCGGCAACAGGCAGCTCTACAACATATCGTTGCTGGGAGCAACCCGCCGTCTGATTCAGGAAAAAATGGAGCCGCTTGATGACAGAAAAGAACTGATCGAGCATATATATCATGCGCCTGACGTAGTCGGTAAACTCCTGCCCTATCTGAAGGATTTTAAGCCTGAGGAAAGTTATACAGCTATCAATATCGGCATGAACCAGTCTGAGATATCTTTTTACAAGGGTAGCGCCCTGGAATTCTACAGCGTTCTCTCTGTCGGTTCTTCTATGCTGGGAAAAACTCCGGATAAAGTTGGCTACGATTTTCTGGCTGAATCTCTGGCTTCTGAAATACAAACTTCTATTGATTTTTATACCGGAAGATATAGCCGTCCAGTTTCAAACAGAATCATGGTCTATGGTGATTTGGCTTACAGCGAAGAAATAGTAAACTGCTTGAAGGGTACCTCGGGATATCAGTTTCAAAGATTTCCGGTAGAAAAAATCAACTTCCTGCCAGCTGAAAGTCTTGAAGAAAATGAAGTACAGATTCCCGCCTGTCTGCCAGCTTTTGTGGCAGCCTGCTGCCCGGAAGGAATGGCAGACCTGCTGCCTCCTGAAAACAAGAAAGCGCGCCAGGAACTGCGTTTTGTCGAATACGCCAAAATAGCGGTAATTTTTCTTATGCTTGTCTTAATCTCCAGCTCATGGCTCATAGGTAAAGCCATTGATATTAAACAGGATAGGATTACCACCTTAAACCATCAGGTTAATGACTTTGTGCAGTCTGAAGCCTATAGAACATACAATATTCTCAAACAGCAGATCGCTGTTGACCAAGCCTATCTGGCAACTGCTAAGGAGAATCCTAATTTCCTGTCACTTAACTTAAAAGAGCTTTCTCATCTTACCCCTGCAAACGTACGCTTGCTGCACTTTCAGTTTCACCCGCTCGAAGACGGAAGTAACCTGCTGATACAGGGACTGGTCTATTCGGATAAAATACCACCCGAAGTCATACTTGCGGAATTTGTTGAGAACATGTCAGCTTCATCATTCTATGACCAGGTTAAGATTGACAGGTATGTCAAAAAGGGCAAGCACCGAGGATTTGAAATCGATTTCACACTGAAATGCCGGGGGTTGATTTGAAATCAAGATTGATAGGCTATACTTTCTTCGCTGTGGCCATGCTAATCCTGTGGACTTTCTTGATATTTGTGCCACAGCATACTCTTTATCTGGAGACGTCTTCAAAGATTATTCAGGCCGAGAAAAGCCTGGCGGATTTTGAAAAAACAGTCTTACTTCTTCCCTCCTATGTCAGAACTCATGAGTACCTGACTAAAAAAATAGAAAGCCTGAATTCCAGCCTCTACACCAAAGAAAATATTTTGAATCTTTTCGACCAATTCTACTCTATTGCCGGCCAAAATAAAATGAAGATAGTGGAGATCACACCTCCGGTTGAAGAGCTGTTGAGAATTAACCGGATTAACCCGGACTCTTCCAAGTTAATGATTCTGAACGTGAGCATTAAGGTAAACGGCTCATACACAAATTTTGGCAGGTTTGTCAGTTCCATGGAAGAAGCCCTCTTTTTCAGAGGCTCTAACTACTGCAGCATTTTCAGTACTCTAAACTGGAATAGACCTGTTCTCTACGATTTCGGATTCAGGTCTCTTTTAGGCAGCTTGAAGGATGAAGCATGAGCGAAAGCACCCGCAGGAAAATACTCTATGCAGCCCTGGTAGGAGCCATTATATGGGGTGTCTATAACTTTGTGCCAAAGTCACCATTAAACACAACAACGACCTCAAAACCAGAAGTCAGCCGACAGGCTCCGCCGGCAGCCATTAGCGCCACTTTTGCCAGGATTGACAAAACCATTAATGTTGCCGATATGAAACTTAAGGGATGGGGTTCGGACCCCTTTAGGGCTCGTAATAAAAAAACAGCAAATAAAAAGGCGCCAAAAAAAGTATGGAAGCTCTCCGGCATAGTATTTAATGATTTCAATCCCTTAGCCATCATAAACGGAAAATCAATAGCCGTCGGGGATATGATAGATGGTGCAAAGGTTGTGAAAATAGAACGCAAAAAAGTCGTCATAGAATACGCCGGAAACAGTATCAGCCTCTCGGTATCAAAGGGATAGTAATGTTAAAGATTTATAAACATATTTTGGTAATACTCATTGTCGCGGTTTTTGGTGCAGCTGCCGGCGCACAGGGACTAAACAGCGGTCAGAAAATAAGTATGGAACTTGAAAAAGTACCGATTAATACAGCCCTGAATATGATAGCCCGGCAGTACGGACTTAACATTGTCATTCCGGGTGACATTGATGACAGAGTTACCATCAGACTTAACAATGTCGATTTGGCCTCCGCCCTTGACGCTCTTTTGACCTCGAACGGACTAAACTACTATTTCAGTGACGATATAATTGTTGTAAAAAAGATCGAAAAAAATGCTGTCGGTGAGCTTACTTTTAAACTCGTAACACTTCTTTATGCCGATGCGATAACGGCCAAAAAAGCGCTTGATTCAAGAAAATCAGAAAAAGGAACAATTGTCATCCTTGATAAGAAATCTGATGATCAGGACGATGCCTCGAAACACTACACAGCCAACCGAATCTTGATTACAGATTATCCAAATGTATTAGCTGAACAACTCAAACTGATAAAAGAAATAGATATTCCTGAAAGATTAATTTCGATATCTGTAAAAATAATAGAAAGCCAGATAGACAAAAACTCAAAACTTGGTCTGCTCTGGCCAACTTCATTAACTGCCAATTTCGGTAAAAGCGATTCCGGACTGGCCTCAACCGGCTTTGTCCAGGGTGTTGGCGAGCTTAACCCCAACAACG
>JADFLZ010000254.1 GCA_022564135.1 Candidatus Zixiibacteriota bacterium | reverse complement strand
TAACGATTCGTCTGAAATATAACCCAAAACATAGAATCTGCAAGGCTGATTAGAAAATAGATGCAGGACAAGACCTTACGGCAATCGTTACCGATGTTTCTGATTGATGCCCTTTTGTTCTTAGATTTTCTCTAACATGCTGGTGCCGGACCTCCGCGGAAGATGAAATCTACGATAAAAGTCAAATCAAGAATATTAAATTCCCCGGAGCCGTCTAAATCTGCGGCCGGAATATAATCAGGAAGAGGTCCTCCTCTGAATATAAAGTCTACGGCGTAAGTCAGGTCGAGGACGTTGGTAGGGTTGCCATCGCCATTTATATCTCCGCAGGGAGCACTAAAACTATACCAGTTAGCAATCCTCGCAAATATGTCGCTATTGCCGCTGTCATTGCGAAAATCTTCCCAGACAAAATGGATCTCATCGCCGGCCACTGTCGCCGTGGGGTAAGATTGCTTTGCTCCGCTTAAATCGTTGTCCACTCTCTCAGGTGAACCAATCAATTTTCCTGAGACATCAAACTTTTGTACAAAAATATTCTCATCGTCGCTTCCGGCATTATAGTAAACGCCCATAAAATTATCGTCCGGACCCGCTATCAGACTGGCTGACATATCAGTAGGCTGAGTAAAATCATCGCTATAACGGAAAGCAGAACTCAAAGGATTGGCTGTTTCATCATATGTCCGAGCCCAAAGGCCTGCTGTCGCCTCACCTGTTACGCCTGTCCAGGCTACGGCATAATCACCATTAATGTTGGCTATTATATCCGGAGGAATTTTTTCATCGCTGCTGGTAGCTATTTGAATTTCGAAATCAGTGACTATCTTATTGAAACCAATTCCTGATCCAGCGGCATCGTATAGCTGTATAGATACTACGCCCATTTCTTGATAAATGCGTTGCTCTATCCAGGCCACTGCAAATTGACCGTCCGGCTGCATTGCTATTCTTGGTGCATGATGGTACAGCAACGATTCCAGACCATTGGCAATATCCAAGCCGTTCCAATCATTGAGCTGAGATTCTTGAGATGTTGGAAGTAGATTTGCTCCGAATCTTCTCATATAAGAATTTGTATTATCATTCGCTTCTGCGTTTCTCCTTCGCCAGACAATGACGAAAGTCTTGTCTGAAGCGACACCCACATCTGAAAAGAAACTATTATAGTTATAACCAACGTCTGTGGCAGCCATATTATCGCCAGTCTTGGTGAAATTCGGGTAATCTAAAGCCTGGTAGACTACCGTAGCGCCATCAGTCCACACTGCAATGGCGCGGTCAACACCATTAGAGCTCAGACTTAGCTGGCTGCAATTCCCTTCACCGGATATAGCATCATTAACTTTGAAATTTACGCCGGCAAAATTACCCAGCGAATCAAAGCGCTGACCGTAGATATCTCCACCTGCAGATTCACGGAAGTCTATCCAGAGTGCTAATGAGGAGCCATCAGCAACGGAAGTAATAACCGGAAAGTTCTGGGACGCGCCCTCATTAATCATAAAATCAGCCACTTCAACTGAAAAAGCTGTAACGCTAATGATAATCGAAAAGGCGACTAAGTTAAGAATTAAGTTTTTGAACATTGTCAGATCCCATTCTCCAGTGAAACAAAAAGCATCGTGCCCATCCCCGAAGAAAGACATGCGGTGCTGCGATGTCAGATAGCTATTAGGAACTTCGTGTCGAAAGATATTCAATCGTAAAATGCATTAAATGATAACTTTTGTCAATGTTTAAATAAGGTAGTCACGATTCCGGGCTTGATTACAGCCATTTACAAAAATAGTAAATGCCAGCTTACAGTCTATGTTAACAGCAGCTTGAAGCTCAAAATGCGAACAGCTACATCCACAGTCTTCTGTCTAAAGAACGGTAATGAACTGCTTCGGCGACATGGGTCGTTGCGATTGAGTCAGAGTCCGCTAAGTCGGCGATTGTCCGGGATACTTTTAAGATTCGGTCATAGGCCCGGGCTGATAAGCCTTGCTTGGTGATGGCCAGTTGCAATAGCGCCTGAGATTTGTCATCTATTTTACAGTATGAGCGAATGTCCCGTGATTCCATATTAGCATTGCAGAAAATTTTGTCTTCGTGGGAAAATCTGTCAAGCTGTCTCTGGCGGGCCTGATTGACGCGCTTTCTGATAATTTCTGATTTCTCGCCCTTAGTTTCCGACGACAACTCCTTGAACTTAACAGATGGCACCGATATGTGTATGTCAATCCGGTCCATCAATGGCCCCGAGATGCGTGACATATATCTTTGAATCTCTCCCGAAGAACAAGTGCACTCATGGTTCTGGTCACCGTGATAGCCGCAGGGGCAGGGGTTCATTGCTGCCACCAGCATAAACCCGGCCGGGTAAGTCAAAGTTGTGGAAGCGCGTGATATCGTCACGAAATTATCTTCCATCGGCTGCCGCAGCATTTCTAAAACGTCTTTTTTGAATTCAGGAAGTTCATCCAGAAACAGCACGCCGTTGTGCGATAGAGAAACTTCGCCCGGTTTGGGAATGGAGCCGCCGCCGATTAATCCAGCGTACGATATAGTGTGATGTGGCGAGCGAAAGGGGCGGACCGCAATCAGCGCCTGGTCGACTTCAAGCCGGCCTGCTACCGAATGAATCTTAGTAGTTTCCAGTGCTTCCGCCAGGGTAAGATCCGGCAAAATAGTTGGCATTCGCCGGGCCAGCATTGTCTTGCCGGAACCGGGGGGACCAATAGTTATAATATTGTGTCCGCCGGCAGCAGCAACTTCCAGCGCACGTTTGGCAGACTCCTGACCTTTGACATCGGCAAAGTCTACCTGATAATGACGGGCCTCATTAAAGATAGCGGCTATGTCTACGGTAAAAGCCTTAACCGAACTTTCATCTTCTAAAAAATGTACGGCTTCCTGTAATGATTTTACCGGATGTACCGGAAGTGTCTGAGCAATGGCCGCTTCTTTAGCATTTTCTTTAGGGACGATAATGCCCCTGACGCCATTTTGATTCTGAAAAGAAAGCGCCATCGGTAAAACACCGGGTACCGGACGAAGTGCCCCGTCTAAAGAAAGCTCTCCTAATACTACATATTCGTCAAAGCGGTCGCGCATTATCTGACCGGTGGCGGCCAGAATCCCGATTGCAATCGGCAGATCAAAGGCCGAACCTTCTTTGCGCCGGTCGGCCGGTGCCAGGTTTATGGTTATACGCTTTGACGGAAAGACAAAATCAGAATTTTTTATGGCCGATGTTACCCGCTCCTTGGACTCTCTGACAGCGCCTTCGGGCAGTCCGACAGTTATAAAGGCCGGCAGCTGCTGCTGAATATCTGCTTCAACCTCGACTCTATAAGCATCGACTCCGTGCGTCGCCGATGACACTATTTTTGACAACATATTACGGTTCCCTCCAAATTGTAAAATAGAAGAAGCAAGACCGACCGATCCTGCCGGTCTCGCCTCCATCCCCTCTGCTCATACAAGAAACAAAAGTCTGCAAAAAATATGGCGGAAACAGCCCAGTCGCCGTCGCAGGGCAATATCAAACAGGCTACTGACAGAACCTGTCAGTAAAACTTGAGCTAATTGTCCAATGTGATACACTCATAAAACTGCCTTAGGGCACCTCGGTACCGGCAGTATTCGCCATTCATTTTTGCGAATGCCCTTGTAGGTCAGGACCCGACTCCTTGGCGTGGTCCTGACATTAGAATTAGAGCAACGCTTCTGTCATTGCGAAGCCCGATAAAATCGGAGTGTGGCAATCTTGCTTTTGAACTATTGAGATTGCCGCGTCGCTTTGCTCCTCGCAATGACTGATTCCGGGTGGGATGTTAATACGATACAAAGATGGATTCCCGACTACCCCGAGACCCCATAAAAACTAGTCTGCTGTAGGTCAGTGACCCGCCTCCTTGGCGTGGTCCTGACGCTTCAACCACAAATGTCAGGAGTGCAAGACTCCTGACCTGCAAGGGTTGAATATATTCAGCCCCTACAAAATAATCACCAGTTTGCCCATCTCGGGGTCGCCCACAGCTTGCTGCCTAGTCCTGAGCTTGCCGAAGGGTGGGATCATAACAGATAAAAGAAAATCACTCGATTATATATGCTCGTATTACCGGCTGGATTCTCGCAGGCGCCCCTCCACTTTGCTCGGGACTAAAGCAAGAATGACGGAAATAAGCGGCTGGGTGGCCTACCCCACGGGACTTTGCTATTCATAGCAGGGGTAGCCCAGAGCAACCTTCACTTTTGAATCAGGTTAACGAAATCTTTTGTA
>JADFLZ010000253.1 GCA_022564135.1 Candidatus Zixiibacteriota bacterium | reverse complement strand
GATATCAACCAGACCATCCCAGCGGGTTTTCCAACCCAGACCTGAAGTTCCGGCTATGTCCAGTGTGTCAAGTACAGGAAGTGCCCACCCTGAACCAGTACCTTCATCATGAATGATGTAACCAACGTTAAAGCCATCTACGTCGAACGCTGCATCATATGCAATTGTCCACGTAATGGCCTTTCCGGTCGCAACAGTGTCAGGACCACTATAGCCAGTATTTACGCTACTGACATAAATTGCGTTTTGGCCATTAGCCAGCCCAAATGAAAGAACCAGCATTGCTGCTAAGGCAAGAAAGAATGAATAGCGTTTCATTGTTTCTCTCCTAATTTCTTCGTTAACATTAATAAACGTCTTATTGTCGTTAAACATAATCGCTATACCCCCCACAATCCACAAAAACGAACACTTCAGCAGATGAGAGCCAACTAACCTGCAATTGATTCGGATTAGGTAATTGCGAATACATAAAACGTTCTTTCGTTTGAGCGCGTGTCATTTATACCTCTTTTAAGAGTCCTCCTTTCACCTTGGGGTTAAAGATTCGAATTACGATTTTGGATAAAACCGTAATCCATCACTTTTATTTTTAATTTTTCTAACATCCTATACAAACTGGTAGTCCTCCCCTGAAAATAAAATCAATCAGGTATGTCAAGTCCAAGATATTTGCGCAGGTGCCGTTACAGTCCAGGTCGGCACGACAAAGTGGATTCGGCGCCGGGCCGCCTCTGAATATGAAATCTATCAAGTAAGTCAGATCGACAATGTTCCCGAATCCGCCGTCGTTATTTATATCCCCGCAGGGAGAAGTTTCATTGATTATCAGAGTACCGTCGTAAAGTTTTATGCGAGTAGTATCAATCAAAGCTGTAGAATCCAGCACAACTTCAATAGAATCAAAGGGAGGTGTACTTGTTCGCTCGTAGTTGCCGCAGCCAAGAGTATCGGGAGGATCAACGGTTGTATCAATTACCCACTGAGTACAAATCCAGCCATTGGTATCTAAAAATGTTTCGTAGGCCCAGGGAGACCAGGACGCGTCAGAAGAAACCAGATTAAAATTGCCCTGAAACAGCTTCTCAATTTGAATCAGAATAGTTCTGTCGACAATAGTATCGGAGACATCAAGAACATCCACCAACAGTCGCATTAAAAGCCCACCCTGCTGAGGAGCAAACCCTTTGGCAATTCCCCCACCGGCTAAATCTGCAAGCCCCACCAGTACCAAGTGCTTATTATCACCGATTTGAGATTGCGCCACAACAAATTCCCAACCGCCGATTAAGGTTCCTACAGTATCAAAGTTGCCAATTAATACTTCAAAAGTATCTACGTTAAAGCAATCCGATAGGCTGGCGGAATCGACATTGATGGAGTCAATACATACGGAATCGATATCGTATGAATTGCATATCCAGTAGGTGGTATCAAATGAAACGCCGCTATCGGTCTGAAATTCGACCAAACCAAGAGGGTCGTTCAAGGTGATGGCTAATTTGAAACCAACTATTGTATCTGCTGTCGGGAAATTATCGACAAAAACAGAAATAACGGTATTTGTGGTATTGGGAAACGCAATTGTATCACCTACTGTTATCACAACGTCATTTTGGGCAGATGAAGTCGAGCTAAAACTTAATAGAATTAGCATTGCCGCTAGAGATAACCGAAAAACATTTGCTGCAAGACTGACCGGGGCCATCATAGTCCTCCTGAAATCAGGGTTTCATTAGTTAACTGTATCATAAATCAGAAATCCCATGTACGTACAAGAGATGCAAGCGGTCAGGACAATTGAATGTACCCGACAGCTCTTTCGATTTTCTGATTCTCTTCAGTTAACAGTTGCGGCCTATAAACGTAACCTGTTGTATATCCCGAGCGTCCCCCATAGGCCACCCGAAGATGAAGTAACTATTTAAGTACTCCGGAAAGTTACGAACCCATTAGCTGGGCTCTTTACTCTAAATAAGTTTAAGTATTGGATTGTTCACCTATCATCCGAGAGCAAATATACAGTCATCCTTTCGAACTGTCAATAGGTAAAATGCAATCAAGGCCATTTTTTTTTACTGTCCTGTTTTTGTAGAAAACCGTGGCAGGACGCTTGACCAATCTGAAATATCAACAGACTTATAATTAAAGCGATTTTGGATCGAATCAAGACAAAGCTATAATTGTCATTTTCGTTTCAGTCAATCAAACTGCCATACAAGAGCTTTCTGGTTTTAGCACTTAAGGTTAACTCTGGCAACATTTGTGCCATTTGATTTTTTTACAAAAGACGGCAGACTACCTGTTTTGGAATTATAAGCCGTTGTTTATCAGAAACTTATGTGCTTCGCTTGGCGCCAATTTGAGTAACCGCTCTACGCATAGGCAGTCATTTGCAATTATTGGGCTTTATGCCTTGTCAAAAATTATTGGAAACTGTTAAAATACTACTCTATTGTTCAGTGTTCAGGCTAGAAAATTGCAATTCAATTGGCTTTTAAGAATTACCAAAACCCCTTAATAGTTGACTTGGTCATAGTTCGACCGCTTATTCTGAGCTGCTAAAAACTTTAATAATAATCGAAAATACTTAGTGAAATAATTCGCATGGCTAAAATCTCTAGGCAGACCAAAGAAATCATTAACATTATTCTGTTTTTATTAGTTGTGGGCCTTCTGGTAACATTCTACTGGGTCTATCCGCTGAGCCTGGCCGGGGCGGGCATGGGCAGAAATGATCTCGATAAATATAATGAAATGCTGGACACATTGTCGGAACTGCCCAATGAAGCCATGCTGTGGCAGGAGTCCGGCCTGAATCCGGATACTTTCCGAATCGAGGCCGACGGGCTGACTACTTTGGCCTGTCTGCGCTGTTTACCTGAAGACAGTTCAATCGGGACAGTATTTCTGCTGCATAATGATAACCATAACCGCGACTCCATCTTATGGCTGGCTTCAGCTTTGCTCCAAAGCGGCTATGTCGTTTTAGCCTATGACCAGCGAGCCTCGGGGCGTTCTACCGGCCAGTATCGGGGAGGCGGACAGTACGAATCTTCTGATTTAAACGAGCTTATAGCAAATATAGATTTGCGACACCGCCTGGATCATCCGCTGATTGCTGTCGGTTTTGGAACCGGCGCAGATGCGGTTATTCTTTCTTCGCAAAGCGAAAGCCGCCTTGATGCCATCGTTGCTATTGAGCCATACCTGACTTCGACCCGCCTGCTGGATAAACTTAAAAAACAGCACGATATGCTCTGGTTTCCATTTTTCCGGTCGGTCGTCTGGTGGTGGTATGAAATGCGCTCAAGTTACGCGGTTGAGTACACAGACATTTCTGATATTGACCCGGTAGGAGCTGCTGCTCTTGTTTTTGTATCCCAGGAAGATTTTGATGATGAAGAGGTCCGGCAGCTTGAGACGGTTTCAAGCAGCAGCGGAAAGTTAAGACTGCAGACAAGCCCGGCTGCGAACAGCAGCTTGGAAACAACAATACTGGACTTTGTGAAAAATTTGCCGGTTGATTCCGACTCATTGATATCTACATCGGAAAACTGACCCGATTATGGCATTCATAAAATATATCTCTTACGACGAAGCTTCAGACGAACTAAAAGCGCTCTATGAAAAATACGGCGGTAAGAACAAAGCTCCGGCCAATATTGTCAGGATTGCCGGATTCAACCCTAAAGCAATGGCAGCCCACCTTGATTTCTACCGGGCGATTATGTTCGGCAAGTCTCCTCTCAGCCGTGACCAGCGGGAGATGATAGCGGTAGTTGTCTCAGCCATAAATGGCTGCCACTACTGAATTGAGCATCACTGGTCCGCGTTGCGGGCTCTGGGAAATGTCGAAGATTCGCTTAAAAATCAACTGGTTACAAATTTCGAATCTGCAGATATATCTGATCTGGACAAAGCCATTTTGAATTACGCCGCCAAATTAACCAGAGAGCCGGCATCTATATCCGAAACCGATGTCAGTGATTTTCGAGCCAAGCACGCTGAGCTGACCGACCATATGCTGCATGATATTGTTCAGGTCGTCTCTTATTTCAATTATGTCAACCGCTTAGCCGACGGCCTGGGGGTTGAACTCGAAGAGCGATTTAAGAAATAGCAAGCTTCGGGAATTCATAGCAATATACTAAGCTGGGGCAGATGGGGACATCTGCCGCCCACAAACGGTCCCTTGACGCTTCGCGCAAATGGTCCACGGACCCTCGAGGCTTCGCGTAAATGGGTTCGTTTTGTCATATTTTTCTTTCCGTATATTAG
>JADFLZ010000252.1 GCA_022564135.1 Candidatus Zixiibacteriota bacterium | reverse complement strand
CCGTTGCGCCGCGGCGATATCGCCGCGAACAACGGCTTCGTTGCCCAGGAGCGTGCAAAAGAGAATCCATTTCAGACCCCGTTCGCAAAATGTGAAATAAGGTGGTTCGCACCTGTGCGCGCCGGCGATACTCTGACGAGCTCAGGGCATATAGTTGAAAAGTATGAGCGGCGGGGTAACAAGTTCGTCACCATACGGGTGGAAGCAGACAACCAGCGAGGCGAAAGAGTGGCTGAGTACGACTACACCTGCATATTCGAATTCGGCAAGGGACAAAAGAAGGCGGAGGGTGAATAAATTTCAGACCTCCGAGATGAACGACCACATTATCCCAACTCAGATCAGGAGTCGGCAACAATGGCGACTGACATTAGAGGAATAGCATTCGATTCCATAAATCTCGGCGACGAACTGCCCCCATTTACGATTGCAGAAAACCAGGAGACCATAAACTCCGCGCGACTCGTCCTTGACGACGAGGAGCCTCCTCCCCGCAACATTCACACAGACCCGGAATTTGCCAAGTCCGGCATGTTCGCTGGAACGGTAAACGCGGGCGTTACCACGATGGCATATATCGCTCAGATGCTCGAACAGTGGTTCCCCGCGAGCGCCTTCTATAACAACGGTCGCCTGCTTTACAAGGCCATCGAGCCATTTAGGCCGGGCGATACCGTGACGTTTACCGGCAGCGTAACGGCTAAGCGCGAGGAGGGTGGCGGAAAGATTGTCGAGTGTGAGATCAAAGGCACCAACCAGCAGGGAAGGCTGATGGGAGTCGCTGAGGCAACCCTCGTACTAAGCGAACCGCAATAAATCCCTGATGCCACTGGTCTGATTGCCATGCAGCCGGGCGGGGCGCCGGCCGGCACGCCCCGCTCACGGAACTAGGAGCTAAGGAGTCATCGGCAATTCGGTACCGATTCCCTGCTCTTTGGCCTTTTTGTATACGTAGGCCGCGGCGGCAACGTCACTAACCGCGATTCCTTGAGACTCGAATAGAGTGATGTCGTCCGCAGAGTTCCTGCTCTTGATGTGACCCACGACCAGATCCCCGAGCTCTCGAATCTGACTCCACCGCACGCGGCCGCGCTCGATCGGGTATAGCAAGTCACCGGCCTCCACCTGAGCGTCCTCGATACTATCGACAACGATGCTGTTCGCCTTCCGTATCACGTTGTCGTCAACTTCCTGACGGCCATTAATTGTAGAATCGGTTTCGGGACGTGTGAAAAGAAGATCCAGTCCATAAGTCAGACTCATTCTATCCGAAGGTTTGTAGCGATGCTGAATTTGACCGGCCAATAGTTTGGAACGGTCTACGATAAGCTGCCCTGTGCGAAGCAGATAAGTATCGCCGGCGTCACTGGCATTAACAAACGTCTGCACAAAAAGATCTTTGTATCTCAATCTGGCCTGTCCGTACCAGTAAGTCCAGTCGATTGCCTGTCCGGCGCCAAGACCTGTCAGTTCAATGTTGCTTGAGCGGTTTAAGCCGCTGTTTAAAATTAGAGAAGTATTATCACCAAGCAGGAAGTCAATCCTGCCCTCTCCGGAAATCTTCGTGATATCATAATCGCGATCGTTGGCAATGGTGCTGCCTACAAACTGCGGGCCGCTCGGACCCGGACGGAAAAGCTGGATGGAGTCCGGCTCAAACTCATCTTTTTCAGAAAAGTGCAGTTTCCAGTCAAGGCCCTGGTAATACTGTCCCGAAATCTTAAAAGCTACTTTCTCACTTAGTGAAGAAGCATGCCTGAAAGAACCGATAAATAGCTCCCGCTCGCCGCCGCCTACTGATACTGTCGTACCCTGATGGCTGAAAGGAGATTTAGTAATTATATGCAGCACACCTGCGGCAGCATTGGGGCCGTACAAGGCCGAGCCCGGACCGCTGACAACTTCGATAGACTGGATATCTTCGTCAGTAGTGGGAATAAACTGGTAGGCGTTAAATCTGAGCGACGGCACCCGGGCGATGCGGTTATCAACCATGACCATAAGCGCACCCGAAAAAATATTGTTAAAACCGCGAACCACCACGTTTGCCTGATTCAAGCCGGTCGAAACAACATCGACAGACGGCAGACCTCTGACATGGTCGGCCGGTGAAAGAGCAGTATGAGAAGCAATATATTCTTCACTTACTACATGAACCGCCGCGGGGGCGTCGACTAATTTTTCTTCGGCACGTGAGGCTGTCACAGATATGTTCTGGAGATTAATTAACGACGGCGTAAGTGCAAAGTTGTGAGTCAGCTCGCTGTCTCCGACAGTCACGGTAAAAGTCTGTGACGAGAATCCTACATAAGTAACAGTCAGCAGATAGTCTCCTGTCGACAGACCGGAGATTGAATAATTTCCATTATCATCAGCCTTGGCTGATATCGCCTCTGTCGCTCCATCCACCGCCAGAGCCGTAACGGTAGCTCGGCCGAGTCCGCTGCCATCTACCTGACTGCTAACCTGCCCCGATATCGTGGCGGCGTTTGTGGCTGTAGTTATTGACAAAAAGTAAAAAACCGCGGCTGCTGCTACAAAAATTGGCAACCAATTTTTGGATAAATTCATAATCCCTCCAACTTCACCTTAGATTTAGAACCACACTACTTCATCACCTTTATATGGTTAAGCCCGGAACAGCTTGTTTGATAACTCTTGGGGCTTGACGTGTAGGTTATGATTCATTTCTTGAAATCCCGATAAATTTGTGGCTATTCTGGCCAGAAATCAAGGGAATTTCGGGCACTTAATTGACAGTTTTTTTACAAGAGCAGCAGAAGCGAATTGCTATAAATGAGCTGAGGATTTAATTTATGGCACAAAAAACTGCTATTTTGAGCCCAAATGAGCGTTCGCGACACTGCTCTTTGATATTAACTTAACTTAACTAAATTTAACCCAGGCAGTCAGCATTAAGAATATATGCAGGAGGCGGTGCTAATTTTGTTTGCGGCTGCCCTGGTACATTTCGAATTTCAAAAGGCGGCATTCAATCGAGCCGTTATACATCTGGATTCGGCGCGAAGTTCTTAAGCCAATTTTTTTGGCGGCATCCAAATTTCCGGTAAAAACAAAGGCATCATAACCTGTAAAATTGCGCTTGAAAGCATCTCCGATCGATTGATAGAGTTCTTCTATCTCATTCTTAATTGTTGAGATGCGCTCTCCATAGGGAGGATTTATAATCAAAACGCCCGGGGACTCTGGCGGAATTAAATCTTTTATGGCACAATGCTTAAAAGTAATGTTTTCGACTACTCCGGCTTCTTTGGCATTGTCTTGGGAATCATAAACAGCAGCTTCGCGCAGGTCGGCCGCCAACATTTCAAAATTTAGCTCTGGTATAACGGCCTCGCGCGCTTTTTCGCAAATCAAATCATACATCTGCTGGTCATAGTCCGGCCAGTTCATAAAGCTAAATTGTTTTCTGGTCAAGCCGGGTGCCATATTTCGCGCTAATAAAGCCGCTTCGATTACAATTGTACCTGAACCGCACATGGCGTCTACAAAAGAACTTTTTTTATCCCATTCCGACTGCATTACAATACCTGCTGCCAGAACTTCGTTTAGCGGCGCTTTACCGGTTTTCCGGCGGTAGCCCCGCTTAAAGAGCGGTTCCCCCGATGAGTCGATGGCAAGTCTGCATTCGTTTTTATATATATAAACATTTATTCTGATGTCCGGATTGTTTAGTTCTACTGATGGCCGCCGGCCGCTGGTTCTACGAAATTGGTCGACTATGGCGTCTTTTGTTTTCTGAGCTACATAGAGAGAGTTCGTAAATTGTGATTTTGTAATGACAGCATCAATCGCAAATGTTTGTTCAATGTCAAGATATTTCCCCCACTCAATATTGGATACTTTATGATATAGTTCATTTTCATTGGCGGCTTTAAAACTGGTAAATGGTTTTAAAATTCGGGTAGCAGTACGGCACCATAAATTTGCTTCATATAATAACTGTTTATCGCCATAAAATTCAACGGAGCGGTTCATGGTTTTTAGTTTACTGGCGCCAAGATCGGCCAGTTCTCTGGATAAAATTTCTTCTAAGCCAAACAGAGTTTTGGCAATCATTCTGAAAGGCTGTTCTTTATTTTTCAGTGCAGTCGACATGGCTCAAATAAAATGATTGTTGTGAAGATTTCAAAGGGATAATCTGACAGGTCAAATAGACTCAAGTAACTGCCTCCAGGCTTTTACTTCGTTGGCTGGCCTGAAAAGCTTTCTTTTATTTTTGCATGATAATTTAAGTTTATTGTAGAACTTCTTATCGTACTCTGCTCTGTACAAAAGTTTTGCGATGGAT
>JADFLZ010000251.1 GCA_022564135.1 Candidatus Zixiibacteriota bacterium | reverse complement strand
AGAAGAGGCTGAAACAAATGAAGATTACGTTTATCTATGAGCGTAACTTTGACCGGTGCATTTCTCAAGGCTTTAGCAGCATTAAGACCGCCAAAGCCGCCGCCTATAATTACTACCCGATGAATTTCCGTTTGGTCCGTCATTATATATATTAAAACGTACCGATTATCAGCTGAGTTCTCTTTATTGCTTAAAGAATTGCTCTATCCTGTTGGTAAAGGCTGTGCCGGTTTCGCTTGACGAGAAGCCCAGCAGGCCGCTTAAATCTGACAGAGTCTCATAAAAGCCAACTCTAACCATAATTTCGTTAAGCTCAGCGTCGGTCAGCTCGTCCTGAGCATCAAGAAGATTAATAATATTCAGTTTACCTGCATCGTATCGTTTAATTACCGTTTCAAGGTTTAGTCGTGCCATATCGAGCCGGCGGTAGACTGACGGCAGCATGTCAAGGCTGGCAGTCATTTTTTGAAATTTTGAAAATATCTGGCCACTTACTTTTAGTCGCAGGTTATCAGTTTCAAATTCAAGTCTGCTGAAATTTGCACTCAGCTTGCGTCCTTCTTTGATTCTGTCTGTCCCTAAAAAAAGAGGTAATTTCAAAACCCCGCCCAGTGTCCAGCTGCTTTTTTCTTCTTTAAACGATGGCGGCGTGTCTTTTAGTTCATCAGCATATCTGTAACTTGCCCGGAACTCAAGCGACGGCAAATAACGTGACCTGCTTTGTGAGCGAAGTCCGTTTATAATAGCAAGTTTCTGCTCTGATTGCCGAATTTCGCTGTTATTGTCCAGTGCAAAATTTACCATCAGCTGTGCGATGCGCGAAGCCTGCCCGGGCTGCGACAACCTGGCGTAAACGCGGTCATAAAATAACGAAGTTGCTTCTTCGGAAAATGCTTCAGAAAAAATAACATATTCCGTTTCATTGGGGTAGTTGAGTACCGCGTTCAGCAGTATCCGGGCAATTTCCAGATTAGCCCTGGATTCAATAATCTTTTGACTAATTTTGTAGCGTTCCTGTTGCCAGCGCCAGAGCTCGTACTCGTCGGCATCTTCTATAATCTGGCGGGTACCGATGACTTCAATATTCCGGTCAACTAACTGTCTGATACGTGAAAATATATCTACTAATTTTTCAGCCCGGACGTAATTTAAATACGCCCGCTCTACCGCCCGCTCCAGTTCTATCCTGGCTTTTTCCAGATTAACCTGCCCCAGTTCTTTTTCTTTTAAGGCCACCTTGATAGAACGTATTGTCTCCATTGAAAAAAGTTTCTGATGCAAATCGAGGCTGGTCGCGAAGTATTCCTGATCAAATTCATGGCGTGAGTTACTTACCGTGTTATCGTCGCGGTAGCCGAACCTGGCGCTGAGACTAAGCTGCGGCAGGTAGGCGGCGTAGGCCTGAGCTGCAGCGTGACCTGCTGCTTCAAGTGCGTCATGCATTGCCAGAAAGCCGGGGTTAAGAGAAACTGCCCGAAGAATGGCATCATCGATTGTCAACAGCGGTGTATCTTCGGAAGCTCCGGCAAGTATTACATCGGCTTCATTATAGATTCTGCGCGACAAAGGGATACGGCAGATTTTCGCTGTCTTTTCATTGACTGCCACTGAGTTGCCGCCAACGAATTCGAAAGTGAGTTCGGCTGGCTTACTGCCGGTGATTATCTTAAACGTTTTGTAAGCGTTGAAGCGGGCTTCAGAAAAAATATTGTAAGCAGAGTTTGTAGCCAGCGCACCGCGCTCTACCAGCGCTCGTCCCTCGCTGACAATAGCCGGAATGCGGTCGTTTTTCAGGGATAGAAAGAATTGATTGACCATGGTAACATCCAGCCCCCAAAGCGGCGCCAGATATATAGCGTCAACAGATCTGTCTAACTTTTTATAGGCTTTGAAATATGCAAAAGTGCCTTTATTGTCGAAGCCCTCGGCTGTGACAACTTCGAAACCGTTCTTCTGCCCAATCGCTTCAACCCGCGCGAGTACTGCTGCCGCTTCATCTCCCGATGGAAAATGCAGAAAACCAAGTTTCTTTATCGGTCGAAATAGATTAAGAACCGACAGGTCATTTTCTATTTTGTCAGGGATAAAATGGATCGTCAGATTTTCTACTGCGGGTTTACCTGAAGCATCCAGCAGACCTTCAGCGTCCGGCGCAAACTGATGCATGGCTACTATCGGTTTTTTGCAGCCGGCCTCAATCAAATCATTGACCACCCAGGGACCAATAGCAATGATAATATCAATAGTAGCCAGTTCGCTAAGTTCTTTGGCCATTCGCTTAGAATTATCCCGGTTCCATTCGGCGCTGCGGTAGCCTTCGGGAGCAAAGACAACTTTCAAATCTTCGCTCAGGACTGCTTCCAGCTGCTGCAGGAATTCATCTCTGAGCCGGTTGTGGATTATATATTGCCCGCCCTCAAAATAGCCCAGCCGGATTGGTCTGGCCGGTTCGGTCGCTCTTGCAGAGGCTGCCAGACCTGCCATTATAAGCAGGGCGACGATTTGAGGGGCTAATCGCCTAAATTGCACAAAGTTACAAAATCTGTTCAGTCTTTTTTTCATAAGGCTCCCAAAGTAGTCAAATATACCGGCCAGCCAAAGTCTTTTTTAGCGGCCTCGGTTTTGCTTAAATCTTAAACGGATTAACAGAGCCGGCTGCTTAATTTTTGTTACTGATAGCGAATCAGATTGACAGGCTGCTGCTTTAAGTGTTAAGTACAAAAGATAACAATATAAATGAGAACACCCGGATTACCGATGCGCGCCAGAATTATTCAAAAAAATATAAACAACCGAGATTTTAAGGGCTTTCTCAAAGATGTCAACCCGGAATCTACCGACATCGTCTGTTTTGGTGAGTTGGCCACCAGCGGCTGTCTTTATACGGAGCGCCAGGTACCGGCTCTGGATGAACTGGTCAAAAATTTTAACGGCCTTGACTACAGCATCATGATTGGCTGCCCAAAATTTGGAGATAACGGACTGCAAAATTGTTATATGTACTACGACAGCGGCCAGTATCAGCTCTATCACAAAATCAATCTGTTTGAGCCGATGAACGAAGACAAAGTTTACACCCCCGGCACAGAACCGGGAATCTTTGATACGAAATTCGGCAAAATCGGGGCAGCTATCTGTTACGATTTGCGTTTCCCGGAAATATTTGAAAATCTCAAAGCGGCCGGAGCCGAAATTATTTTTGTGCCGGCAGCTTTTCCCAGAGTACGCATCAGCGACTGGAAAGATTTACTTATCCAGCGCGCCAAAGATAATAAGATAAAAGTAATAGGCATAAATGCTGTCGGTGACGACGGCAAGTACGAATTCGGCGGGACCAGTATGGTCATTGATTCAGGTGGCGAGGTCTTAGTACAAGCTGACGAAACCACAGAAACAGTTATAGAGGTAGAATTATGAATAACGATGTTCGTGATGTTGTCTTTTCAGGAATAGTAGCAGTCCGTGACCGGCTGATGAGCGTAGAAAACGCTATCAGACTTGAATCCGGCGAGCCGAGTTTTGATACACCATCTCATATTAAAGAAGCTATGACCAAAGCGCTGGCCGATAATCACACTCACTACGGCCCTTCGACTGGTGTCAAACCGCTTAAAAATTCCATTATGAAAAAAGTCAGCGAACAAAACAAAATTGACTATCTCGATGGTCTCGATAAAATCGTGGTAACAAATGGCGGCATGCACGCGCTTTACTGCACCATGCAGACAATTCTAAATCCGGGCGACGAAGTAATCGTTCCTCAACCTAACTGGACTGCCACCACCTGGATGATTCGTCTGGCGGGCGGTAAAGATGTCGGCGTCAAACTAAAACCAGAACTCGAATACCGCTGGGATTTTGATGACTTAAAAGCTGCCATCACGCCCAATACAAAAGCAATTCTGATAAACTCTCCCCACAACCCTACCGGCGGAGTTATGACCAAGGCCGATATGGCAGCGCTTCTGGACTTAGCCGAAAGGCACGACCTGTACATCGTTTCGGACGAAGCCTACGAGCATATTATTTACGATGAAACTCACTACAGCATCGCGGCAGTAGCCAAAGACCGACCGGCCAAAGTGCGTGATAAAATCATCACCTGCTTTACTTTTTCAAAAAGCTACGCCATGACCGGTTGGAGACTCGGCTATACTACCTGCAGCTCTCAGGAATTTGCCGACAATATGAAAAAAATGATTTTGTATACGATAAACGGCGTCTCGACTCCCTCGCAGTACGCCGGAGTGGCCGCGCTTGAAGGACCGCAGGACAATGTCTTTGCTATGCGCGATACTTACCGCCAACGCCGTGACCTGTTATTCGAGGGTGTCAATTCA
>JADFLZ010000250.1 GCA_022564135.1 Candidatus Zixiibacteriota bacterium | reverse complement strand
CGAAGCGCGGCAGAGAGCGGAACTCAAAGATGTAGTTTTCGATGCGGAATATATAGAACTTGAAAAAGATGACAACGGCGAAATGAAAGAAAAAATACGCCTGGAAAAAACAGTAACGCTCACGTTTAAAAACGATTCTGTATTCTACGATGAAACGTATAACGCCTACTACAAGAATGGCGAACTTATGTCCGAAGATGAACTCGCTACAATCGCCAAAGAAAGAACAGAAAGGAAAAAGAAAAGAGGTTCACGCGATATCTCTTATTCGATTTTGTCGCCCTTTTATGATAAGAACAAAGAGGATTACAGCATAACCTATCTGGGTGTGCACGACACCACTGTCAGCGATTATCTTTGCCATAAATTTAAAGTAGAATCATTGACAGAAGATAAAAAGGCCATCAATGGTGAATACTATTTTGACGCCGACTCATTTCATCTGGTAAGAGTAGATTTCACCCCTGCTAAAAAAGGAGGGAATTTCTTTTTCAAAATGAAAAAACTTGAGATGTCTATGATGTTTGCGCCTGACGCCGATGGCTACTGGTTTCCGACCCGCTTTGATATTAGCGGTCAGGGTAAAGCAATGTTTTTCATAGGAGTAAGCTGGGCCGGCACCGAATATTTTCGCAATCCCAGAGTAAACACCATCGAGGCCGAACCTGTTTCAGCACAGGAGTAGTCACACAGCAGCCACTATAGTCTTTGACTGTTTCGTTTTATAAAGAACATGCTGGTCTTTACCTTAAACAAAAAGCATCTGGAGCGACACTTTGAAAAAGACCGAGTTCTTTTCGGTTATCATCAGGGGGACCTTGATGATTTTTATTTCCCGGACTGCCAGTGGGCGGCCGACTACCACCAGCGCGCCCGTATTGAAGAACTGATTCTGATATACAGCGGCCTAAAAACAGCTACCGTACTTGCCTTTGGTCTTACAGACAGATTTGAGCCGCTGCTTAAAGAGGCCATTGAACTTCTGCCAAATAAATTTTACTGCCACTTTCAAAAAAATTGCCGTAATGTTTTCAGACAACTTTACAATGAAAAGCCGCTTGGAAAATTTTTGAAAATGAAACTTGTTGATAAACAACAGTACGCTAGTTTAGCTCCTGATAAAAATGACAACATCGTCAGACTTGATTCGTCACACTATCAGCAGCTATCAGAACTTTATAAACAGGCCTACCCGGATAATTATTTCAATAATCGCATGCTTGAGACGCAGAAATATTTTGGCTGTCTTTTTGAAAATGAATTAGTTGCCGCCGCCGGTGTGCACGTTTACTCCAGAAAATATAAAATAGCTATGCTGGGCAATATCGCCACTTCTGAAAAATTTCGAAATAAGGGACTGGCCACCAAAGTAACAGCGGCTTTGGTAAATGAACTTGCCGGCGAAGGTTTGTTAGTCGCCTTAAATGTCAAAAGCAATAACAAAGCCGCCATAAAATGCTACACGAATCTGGGTTTTGAAAAAACTCACGAATACGAAGAAAGTTTGTTCACTCTGGCTTAGGCCTGATTATAACAGGCGATAATTAAACTATTAATACAAGGCGCAGCGAAAAATCTGACCAATATGAAGAAAGCTCTTTCTGGCTGCTCAAAATCTCAATACAACGCGCAGCGGTGATTCGAACTTAGTTCGTGAAGAAATCGAAAATTGTGCCAAGACTGCTGCTGTCGGTTTTGAAGAACTCAGTATAGCTGCAGCGCTGACAGGTAACGGCGGTATACTTACTGCCTTGAACGTCAAAGATTTTACTCCAGAATCCGCCGGCCACCCGAATTTCGCCAATTTTGCAAATGTTGTTAGCGCATTTCGTGCATTTGTAGTTAAGCTGTTGATTCATTTTGATCTTTTCTGTTTTCGGTTATGTTTCCTCTGTAATTTTCAATAGCCGCCCTGATTGCATCAGGCGCCAGATTGGAACAGTCCATCTTCTCAGGTGGCAGGCCGTTTAGCTTGGCAGCAACTTCATCACGGGTCAGCCTGCTCACTTCGTCTAACGTCTTGCCTTTAACCATTTCCGTCGCTGCCGAACTACAGGCGATAGCCGCTCCGCAGCCAAAGGTTTTGTGCTTAATATCAGCAAGAATGCCACCGGACACTTTAATATACATTTTCATGACGTCACCGCAGGCCGGATTGCCGACCGTACCAATGCCATCGGCATTTTCAATTTCACCGGCATTACGAGGATTTTTGAAATGATCAAGTACGGTTTCATTGTACATGATAAGAAGTTACTGAAATTATTGATCAGAGGCAAACAGCCGGCTAAATACTCTTAGCTATTTTGTGGTCAGTTTTTCAGCCAGCATATGAATTAACAGGCCGGCATCGGTCACCACTCCAATCGTCTGCAGAGAGCCGCGGTCTTCGATTTTATTGATAACCGCCGGATTAATATCAACGCAGATTGTCAAAACCCGGGATGGTATCATATTTCCCACCGCGATTGAAGGCAGCATAGATGACAGCATAATATCAATATCTTTAAGCAGCCGGAAATGGCCATGCTGTGCTTCATTCATAGCGGTAATAGTTTCAGGCAGCGGCCCGTTATCACGCAGGGATCCGGCCAGCGAAAGAGGAATAGCGTTATAAGATTTTCAACTGTGCTCCAGCCGCCATTGAGACGAACGAGAGTATCATGGTCTCTTGAGCTGTAAAAATCCGGAGATACCACGCCATCGGAGATAATGCCATCAAAAATCTGGCGCATCAGGCCGGAGTCTATCAGGTGCCCTTCGGAAGTCACGATTTTTTCAAAGGCAGCCATAAGAATTATATTGGTTTATTTGCAGAATATTTGGTGGAATTGGCTGATAACTGCCATATAATAATAGAGATGGCATTTAGTAACGATAAGAGCAATTCTGAGAGAGCAATTCTGGTAGGCCTGGCGGCCAATTCCCGGCTTAAGGATGAGGTTAACGATTCGCTGGACGAGTTGCGGCTACTAGCGATTTCCTCGGCCTGCAAAGTAATTGGCAGACGGATTCAGGTAAGGAGTCGTCCGGATCCGGCTTTTTATATTGGTAAGGGTTTAGTTGAGGAGCTGAAAGAAAAACTGGAAGAACTTGATGGCAACTGCCTGATTTTTGACGACCAGCTGACTCCGGCCCAGCAGCGTAATCTTGAAGAGAAACTTGACGTCAAAGTTTTAGACCGTCCGATTCTTATTCTCGACCTGTTTGCGACCCGTGCCAGAACCGCCGCTGCCCGTTTGCAGGTAGAACTGGCGCAGTTGGAATATACTTTGCCCCGACTAACCGGTGCCTGGGTGCATTTTTCCAGGCAGTACGGAGGTGTCGGCGCCAAAGGTCCCGGTGAAACCCAGCTTGAAACAGACAGACGGCAGGTCAGAACCAAAATTGCTCATCTTAAATCGAAATTAGCCAAGCTTGATGTCCAGCGCACTACCCAGAGAAAAAGGCGACAGGGTCTTTTCAAAGTCGCGCTGGTCGGTTACACCAACGCCGGCAAGTCTACTTTATTTAATCTTCTGACCAAAGCTAAGGTTCAAACAGCCAATATGCTCTTTACCACTCTTGATTCGACCACCCGGGTGATGTCTTCGGGCTATCCCTGTCAAATCGTTTTTTCAGATACTGTGGGCTTTATCAAAAAATTGCCACATCAGCTGGTGGAGTCTTTTAAATCCACTCTTGAGGAAGTCAATAATGCCGATCTTCTCCTGCATGTGGCCGACTGCTCCGATTCGAAAATCGAAGATCAAGTTGCCCAGACCAGAGAAGTTCTGCAGGAGATTGGGGCCGGAAAAATTACCTGTTTTATGATCTATAATAAACACGATGCAAATCCCGAATTTATTATGCCTTTAAACGATTCTTCCCCGGGCTTTTTGATTTCAGCTCTCAACAAAACAGGTCTGCCGGCCATGCAGGCAGAGCTGGTGGCCGTCGCCGAAAAACGCCTTAATCGACCTAAAAAGCCCTAATCAATAGGCATTAACTGTCGATAGCCTATAGTGGAGAAGAATACGTGGGAAAACCTATATTAATAGTCGATGATAATCCTAATATGGCATCTCTTTTATCAGAGATGCTGGAAGTGTTTGATTATGAGTCAGTTCAGGCCGGAGACGGCCAGGAGGCTCTTACCAAATTAGGCCAGCAAAATTTTGCTATGGTTATCACAGATTTGAAGATGCCCAACATGAACGGGCTGGAACTTTTAAAAAATATCAAAGAGAAAAATCCTGAAATGCCGGTAGTCATTATTTCAGGTTATTCCACAAGCCAGATTGGGTCCGACCCCGACTGCCCCAAACCGGACGGCTTTCTTAGTAAGCCCTTTCTGATGAC
>JADFLZ010000249.1 GCA_022564135.1 Candidatus Zixiibacteriota bacterium | reverse complement strand
GAGTAAACGCCACGTCAACCTGCCTGGCATTCGAGTCAACCTGCCCGCCATCACAAAGAAGGACCGCGCAGATATCCAGTTCGCCCTGGAACACCAGGTCGACTTCATTGCCCTTTCGTTTGTACGTGAGGCGGCCGACATTCGGGAATTGAACCAACTGCTGGGCAAGAAGATCGGTAAAATCAAGGTTATCGCAAAAATCGAAGACCAGTCTGGTGTCCGCAACCTTGTCGAAATTTTAGATGCAGCGGATGGCATTATGGTTGCCCGGGGCGACCTCGGGGTCGAAATCAATGTCGCAGAGATGCCAAACGTCCAGAGACGAATCGTGCGGCTCTGCGCAGAGAATGGTAAACGGGTCATCGTCGCAACCCACCTGCTGGAATCCATGATCGAAAACCCGATACCCACCCGGGCTGAAGTCACCGATGTTGCGAACGCAATTTACGAGGAAGTGGATGCGGTCATGTTGTCCGGAGAGACAACCATCGGTAAACACCCCGTTCGATGCGTCGAACAACTCGTTGAAATTGCTCAATCAACCGAGTCGATCAGTGGTCTCAACTTCACTCGCAATCTGGTCTGTTTGAATGATAAACAGCATCTGGCCGTGACCGCAGCCCTTTGTGTCAACCTGATCCCATACAGTCCCTGTTTGGGATAACATATATTTCAGGGCGATAAATATTGGAAAGAGACATGCCAAAACCAGAATCAATACGACTGAAAACACAGATTACACCAGATCCTGCCCTGGAAAAACGGACTCGCCGGAAGTTTTGCGTATTCCGGTCTACTTGATCACCTATTCTCCTTAACGCACGGCAAAGATATTATCATTATGAGTGATCACCTTCACCCTCTGTGTTGTTTGTTGTAGCAAGTTAATTTCCGGTTTTATCGCACAGTAACTGTCCGCTTTTTAACTGATTGACAAAACTTGTGTTTTCCTGGTTTTGGCGGGCGGATTTTCGTTCTATTTATCTTGATCTTATGAACTGTCTGCGCCTGTTCTTTTAAATTTCAATGTAAATTGTCACGTAGTCAGGCATTAGGCCAGGCTCAATGCCTGGACTGATGCCCCGACGCCCATTCAAAAGCCTCACTAACTGGCCGAATAGCTTTACGCCCACATCCACCTCATCTGTTTCGGTTCACCGGTTTTAGGCAAATAATTACATTCGGCAAAAAAATGGCTTTCTGTAGAGCCTCACAAGCAACGTTCTCACCTTGCGTCATACTTTACTACCCCCATAAACCGCCAGATATCATGTGCTACTTACACCTCGGTGCTCATGATCTTCCTCATGGATTCACCCTTGAGATTTATTGTGTGTGCGTTGTGCACCAATCGATCAAGGATTGCATCTGCAATGGTCGCGTTTCCAATGATCTTATGCCATTGGCTGACAGGTACTTGGCCTGCTATTAAAGTGGATTTGATTCCATGTCGGTCTTCCATGACTTCGAACAAATCGTTGCGCTGGACAAGCGTGAGGTTTTCCAGGCCCCAGTCGTCCAAAATGAGAAGATCCACTTTTGCCAATTGTTTCATGAGTCGGTTATAACGACCATCTCCATCCCAATTCGATCCAGCTCCCTTTATATAACTATAGTTTCTAAACTTGACGGCTAGCGATGACTTTACTGATTCACTTCTGAGATTACCATTGCTTCTGTCAAATTGATACAGAACGTTGCTACTGAAATTTATGTGATTTGAAATTCCAAAAGAAGGCGATACATTCACAACGTATCGGTAAGAGTCACTATTTCGAGGGGAATCGAACTGTACTCCCAGATCCAATGCAAATTGTCCCCGAAAAAGCATACCCTTATAATAATCCTGATAATCATCAAGAAGAACTCCGGTATCAAACCCACCTGAATTGATAAATCTAAAATTGGTAGATAATCGAAATTGATACGATTTAAGATCTGTCTCATACTCATATGATCTGGTTCCAAACAAGTTAGAACCAACATAATTAGTATAGTTGGTGCTTCTGCGAGTTCTTTTCCTCAGCCAATCCTGATAGTCAATCTTGATAAAAGAGCTTGAGCTTAGTGCAGAAGTTACGGAAACGAATACCCTTGGATTAAAATCTCTAGAATAGTTCTCTCCAAACGACTGAATGTTAGCAGTTCCCTGCCTATATGTTTCCGCATATGAAGTACTAGTTCTTCTTTGGTCGCGACCTGTGATTGCTGCCGTAAGATTTATGCCATCTGTAACACCCCAGATCAGTAAGTTTTCAAATGACCAGTAGTGAGTGATGTTATCACTAATTGTAGTTCTGCCATTGCTAATAGAATCCGTGAAAAATATATTGTAGTTATTTTGATTGAATCGACTGAGAGATAATTGATTATCAAGACGTATTTCTCCTTTAGCCAACATCGGTTCAAAGAAGTATGAATAGGCTGCCATTTTGGGGTTAATCTTAAGCTCGCGATTTCGACTGAATCTGGAGGATGCAGAGATATAGAGTCTGTCTCGTTCGCTGCGATAAATGTAGAACGGAAGTTCAGGCGCGCTAATTGATTCGTTTTTACTTTCATCGTATGTAAACCGGTCGATTCCTATCTGCCAGTTTGGCTTTACTCTTTTTAAGAAAGATATATTTGCGGTTCGCCAACTCTCGAATTTTTCATTGACCAAGATGTACTTTTGAATGTCACTTATAGATAATCTATTGCTGCCAAATGTAAAGTTGTATGACCCAAAATAATCAGGACCGTCATAATCTACATACGTAGACTTGAATTCGCCCGAGTGTCCCTGTACCCAGCGACCGTGGAAGAACTCAAATGGTAATTCGATGTAATCAGAATCTTGGGACAAAGAACTGGACGGTAGACACAGCAGAAGAATTAGAGCATAACCGGCCGTGACTATGGACGATTTGATCATCCAATTAACCCGCCGCCTAAGACAATATCGCCGTTATAAAAGACGACCGACTGCCCGGACGTGACCGCCCGCTGTGGTACTGTAAACTCAATCGAAGCTTCTGTCTCAGAATGCGGAGTGACTTTTCCAACTGCCGGAGTATGCAGGTATCGAATCTTTATATCGGCCTCAAAGGGACCATTGTCGGCCGAGCCGCCAATCCAGTTGATAGCGCTGGCCTCAAGTTTTGAAACAAACAAAGAATCGTTGTCTCCGACTATGACGCGGTGGCTGTCAACCTCTACCCGCTGGACATAAAGAGGCGTCGGGTGTGTGATTCCCAGGCCTTTGCGCTGACCGACCGTAAAATGGGCAATGCCGTTATGCCGGCCCATAACCTGGCCGTTTTCATGAACTATCTCACCCGGAACCGACTCTGAGCCGTGCTTTTCTTCCCAGTCACGCAAAAACCGGCGGTAATTGTTGTCGGCCACAAAGCAGATTTCGCGTGATTCCGGTTTGTCGGCTGTTCGTAAATTATGTTTGTGGGCAATCTCGCGGACTTCGCTTTTGAGCAGTTTTCCGAGCGGCATTAATGTTTTCGCCAGAGCTTGCTGAGTTACCCCCCAGAGGACATAGGACTGGTCACGGGTGTCGTCAACGCCTTTGCGAATATGCCAGCGGCCGGAAGAGCTTTGTTCGATAGTGGCGTAATGACCGGTGGCAATATAATCACAGCCGAGCTTTTCGGCCTTGTGCAAAAATTCGTTCCACTTGACATCGGAGTTGCAGCGAACGCAAGGGTTAGGCGTGCGGCCCTGGTGATACTCCGACACAAAATCATCTATGACAGTAGCCTTAAACTCTTTTGACATATTCAGCACATAAAATGGCGCATCGATGCTGTCACAGACTATACGGCAGTCGGTTATAGAGTCAATCGTGCAGCAACGGCCGTCTTTGTAAATGTCGGCGCCAACATCAACATAATCCCAGAGCTTCATATGCGCCCCGACAACATCGTAGCCCTGCTCTTTTAATAGTAGAGCAGCTACCGATGAGTCGACCCCGCCGGACATGGCTACCAATACTTTTATCTTACTATTCATACTGAGTTTAATTTGAAAAGATGGCTGACAGCATCAGCTTGTTTAACTTGTTGATTTAAAACCCCGCTTAACCTTTTTCATATACCGGAGACAAAGAACGCAGTCTCTCTATAATCGGATTCAGTTTTTCGACGACATAGTCGAGCTGCTTGAGCGTTGTGCTGCGGCCGAGAGAAAACCGAATAGCCCCTTGCGCTTCAATTTTTGGTTTACCCATGGCCGTCATGACATGCGATGGCTCGGTAGAGCCGGAAGTACAGGCCGAACCGGAAGAACAAGCGATGCCTTCAAGATCCAAAGACAGCAGAATCGACTCACCTTCAATGCCAACAAACGACGGATTAACCGTCTGCGGTATTC
>JADFLZ010000248.1 GCA_022564135.1 Candidatus Zixiibacteriota bacterium | reverse complement strand
GTCTTTTATAACGGCGATATTGTCTTAGGCGGCGGGTTAATTGGATGATCAAATCGTCCATAGTCACGGCTGGTTTTGCTCTAATAAGTTTGCTGTGTCTTTCGTCCAGTTCTTTGTCTCAAGATTCAGATTACATCGAATTACCATTTGAGTTCTTCCACGGTCGCTGGGTACAGGGACACTCGGGTGAATTAAGAACTTCCTATTTGGAAGTCAGGAGTCCGGACTACTATGGGTCGTACAATTTTACTTTTGGAAACAATCGGCTTTCAATAAATGACATTCAAAAATACTTCTTGGTGAATCACGACTTAGAAAGTTGGCGAACCGCTGATATTTCTTTTCTAAAAAGAGTAAAGCCAAATTGGCAGATAGGAATCGACCGGTTTACATATTCGGAATATGGGACGAATTTACGTACTTCAACTGAGCTACCTTTTATACTGTCTAATTCAAATCGTAAAAATCTATTCGTAACAGCATCTTCTCGATACAGCAAGAATAGAATGCTCAGGGTCAGTAGGTCTGCGGCGCCTTATTCGTATTCTTTTGAACCCATTTTGGCAAAGGGTGAACTACAAATCGAAAACCAACTCGACCTGAGATACAACAATAGAATTAACAACAGATACTTTTTTACAGATAGTCTAGGAAATGGTTTCAGCTCTTTTGGAGATAATGTGTCGTACCTTTGGAACTTTCAAAGTCTCATCAAGTGGGGCATAACTGATCAAATAAATCTCTATGCTAATATTGCCAGCGACTACGGGCTCAACTACACTACTCGGTTTAATGAAAATTATAGAGGAGGTTCGATAATAAACCAATCTTATGGATCTGGTTCGAGCTTCATTTACGTTCCCTCTATTAATATCTCTGTTACGTCTTCTTTAGGATCCGACCGATTTCTTAAGTTGGAATATGGACAGTGGTTTAATAAGAGTGGCTCTGAAGGAGTTAGTTATTCTAGCAGCGTTCCACTTGATTCAGTTATCACTAGATTTTCAAAGACCGAGACACGATTTCGATCATTAAAGTCTCATGCCGCAGTAAATCTTAGATTAGTCAAATCCGGCAAATTCAATTCCTCAATCTTACTTGATGATTACCAAGACTATTACAAGGGAATGTTATTCGATGATCAACTAGTCATTGATGTTGGTTTCAAAGTAAGTCACTTTGGAGGATATTCTACCCTTAGTTATGAGAATTACGACTTATTTATTTTATCAAAAATTGGTCTTTCAGATAACTTAAACTTAGGGGCACGGATAAGCTACAGCCTATCGCATTGGGGCTATTTTGATAAAATAGAGACTGTAAAATCATATATAGTAGGCAAATTCAGGAATTACAAGTATGATAGTCAGAATGGCCCGGGCTGGAAGCGCGACCACAGATATGACCAAGTGTTAGGTTCAATACTAAGGCCGGGAAATTTGTATGTGGAAGTTCAATATGTCCCTCCCATGTTTGGCGGGCAAATCGAAAGTGATATCAATTTCTTTAGTTTTAAAAAGTTCGGGAGCACAGGAGTTCACAGCGTGCTCGTCAAATTTCAAATTGGTTTGGGTCGAAATTTCTCAGCAACAATTGATGACCGTGAAACCTATGCCAAGAAATATACTGTATCAAGACGTTATTCATTGGGCATATCTAAGCGTATTCTTGATCATACGAACCTGTCACTTTCATATATTCAATCATATTACCGCTCGAGATTTGGTGACCCTTTCGTAAATATTTCAATTAAGGCTTTGATTTAACACGGAGGAAAACATATGCCTACAGCCAGATTTTTAGGACAGTCCTGCATCACAATTCAAGATGGTGACCACAAAATAATTGTCGACCCGTTTTTGACCGGCAACCCCCTGGCCGGCGCCAAACAGGAAGAGATAGAATGCAGTCACGTGCTTTTGACCCACGGTCACGGCGACCATTTTGGTGATACGATTGAAATCGCCAAACGAAACGATGCCACCGTCATAGCCACTTATGAACTGGCCAGTTTTTGCGGCGGCAAAGGACTAAAATCTCATCTGATGCATATTGGTGGTGCCCACGATTTTGATTTTGGGCGGGTTAAACTGACCATCGCTCACCACGGCGGCGGCTTTGGCGAGAATGCCGAAATTTATACCGGACCGCCGGTCGGATTTTTGATTACAATGGGCGGCAAAACCGTTTACAATGCCGGGGATACCGGCCTGTTTTACGATATGAAGCTTATTGGAGAAATGAATCAGATCGACCTGGCCTTCCTGCCGATCGGCGACAATTTTACGATGGGCATCGACGACGCCGTTAAAGCTGTGGAATTCTTAAAACCCAAAAAAGTGGTGCCGGTTCATTATAATACTTTTCCGTTAATAGAGCAGGACCCGCAGGAGTTTGCCGACAAAGTAAAAACGGCTGAAGTTGTCATAATGAAGCCGGGAGATGCGATCGAGTTTTAGTCCGGTTGGCAAATTTAAGAATTTTAAGGCGGCGATTGTAAAATTGCCGCCTTTTTTTGCAAGGTTATAGTTGATTAGGCACCACCGGCTTATTTTATTTTGAAAAAGGAAAATCAAAAAGCGTATAACTATATTAGATGAAGAAGCTCTTTAAAATATTTGTCTGGGCGGCCGGAATTTTCGCAGTCCTGCTGCTATTAATCGTAATAGCCTTCAAACTCTTTTTCCCGGTAGAAAAGGCAAAAGTTTACGCCATTGAGAAAGCCGAAAGTTTCTTAAATCGAAAAGTAACGATTGAAGCCATAGACATTTCAATCTGGGGCGGTTTGGGCCTGCAGCTGGTCGGGGTGACCGTCTCCAACCCGCAGGAGTTTTCTGAGCAGACAAATTTCCTGACGGCCGAAAACGTGGATGTCAAAATGAGACTGTGGCCTTTACTGTTCGGAGAGTTTCGGATTGACAGGTTTATTCTTAACAGACCGCAGATTAGTCTGATAAAATCGATTGACCTCAAAAATAACTATACCTTTGAAAATGTTGATTCAATTCCTGAAACTAAAGCTCTTGAAAATATCCCAGGTGAGGCGGTGCCTGCTGTTGCGGCAATTTCATTTGAAACATTTGAGATTAATGATGGAACTATAGTCTACAAGAATAATTCAGACCAATCGGAACTAATTCTTACCGGCATAAATTTTCACTCAAGCCTGGTCAACCCAACCGAGAACAGATTTAAATCTGTCGGAGAACTTGCCATACAAAGTGTTCACTTTAAAAGTGAAGAGTCCTTTCCCGAAGTTAAAGTCAGCCTGGTCTATGAGGCCGAACTTGATTTGACCAATAAGAGGCTGGTTCTCGAAGAATCAGCACTGGAGCTCAATGATATTTCGTTTCGCTTAAGTGGTCAGCTCTCGGACTTTGTGACGTCCCCCAAAGGACGCTTCACCATAAAATCCGAGAGCGTATTAGCAGAGCAGCTGATAGAACTTCTCCCGGCCAGACTCAGAAAATCAATTTCTGATTACACGATAAGCGGTGAATTGAGTCTGACTACCGATCTCGAATACAACCAGTCAAAAACTGAACCGTTTTCTTATTCAGGAACGCTCTCACTCAATAAAGTGCGGGTTACTACTAAAATGATCAATGCCACGCTGCAGTTTGACAGGGCCTTTATTGATTTTAAACCGGACAATGTCCGAGCCAATATTGAGGGCGGCACTATTGATGGGCAGCCGTTTAAGGGGCATGTAATCATCAACGATTTTGCAAATCCCGAAGTCAATGGTGATCTGACCGGTTCCATTGATCTGGCGGTTTTTGATCCTCTGATTGACAAAGAAGATAAATTTGAATTCTCCGGGAAAACAGAACTTGACCTGAGGTTTTCCGGCCGGATAAACGACAGCAAGCAACTGGTGTATTCGGGCAATCTAAAAATGCTGAATGGTAAGTTCAGTTCAGAGCTCTTGCCGGAACCGATCGATTCGCTGTACCTTGATCTCTACATAGACAATAAGGTTACTACCGTCAGGCGCATTGCGGCCAGATCAAAATCGGCCGAGCTGCTTTTCAGCGGACGCTTTGAAGATGTCATAAATTATTTTATGGCTGATTCCTTAGGCCGTTTGAAATTGCCGGATCCGCTCATAGTAGGAGAACTGAGCGGCAGCAGCGACCTGGCTTTGCTTAACGGTTATCTTGAAAAAGCGAGGGCTGCCAGAGTAACGGGTAAAACCAGTTTTAATCTGAAAGTCAGCGGCAATCCGGTGGTGATAACCAGCCTGAAACCGTATGGCAGTTTGTCAATCTCTGATGGCACTTACTTCGACTCAACTTTCCCGGAACCGATAAAACATTTTTCAGCAACTATGACAGTTGTTGCAGATACTTTCAAAGTTGA
>JADFLZ010000247.1 GCA_022564135.1 Candidatus Zixiibacteriota bacterium | reverse complement strand
CAGAAGGTTTTGACCCTAACTGTAAATTTATTGGTCGTATTTGTTATGGAATCAAATGCATCGAAACCGACACCTCCCATGTTTACCGAATACTATATACGTATCTTGAGAATCGTTAATCCGGGAAATTGTCCAATAGTGGAATTAGAATACAATTTTGGTCCTTCTCCAAAAACGAATGGCGTAGAAACGGTAGTAACCATAACTGCTAACAATGGGCTAAGAATTTTTGAAGATACTGCATGGCAAGTAATATTAGAACCCAATCAACATCGTGAGGGCACACTAATTTTACACCTTAATACCGAAGATACGTGCAGTTTCGAATTGCACATTGAGGGCGGAGCGCGACCTGAGACTCATACTTATTACTTCATTTTTGCACCAGGCAACATTGAGTGCTATCAGGGGAATCGGTTTATAAGGCGACCAATTGCAAGCAAATTGAATCCATTTGTATACAGGATAAGTCTTGAAATAGATGATTCTAATGAGCTTTGGTTTGAATCAATAAACAAGGTCGGGAAGTACGCAGGATTTGTCCATTCTGTAAAGTCCAGAACTGACAATGATTTGGCCCCGGTTTTTGTTATGCACGAAACATTTAGAACGGCCGATAGCGGGCGTGCAAGAAAGCATATTATTTATTGTGAGGATAATAAATTCATGACGCCCAAGTTTTTGGCAAATCAGTACAAGTCAGGTAGCTACGGGACGTTTGATACGGTGTTTTTCTCAGAAGGGACTTGGAGCAGTCCGATTTCTAGACACAATAAATTTGATACACGACCAGAGGATTTATATGAGAAAATATTATGTCATGTTATCAGGAAGCTGCCATATGAAGAAGGAGTTGTCCTGAAGTATTCAATTCCACAATGGGACGGAGGTTATAGTCGTACGGAAAAAACGATCGAGTATTTGGGGAAAGAAAACGTAAAAATCATAGATTCCGGTAACACTACCGTGACCCTCCACAAATTCGTTGCTGGAGGCTCGTACTATTATTTAGATGACGACCATAACGTTATTTTGATGCATAATAGCGGCATGAATTCGATTAGAGTTACAAGAGATCTTGTTAAGTATGAATTATTCGAAGTTAATTGGGATTCTCTTGAAACCGCTCTCATTAATAAATAACAAAAAAACCCCGGCTGTGACACCGGGGTTCTTTTGATTAGTCTTCTTGACCTAGCTGATTTGCTTAGTCGATTTAACCTTCCTCACCGTCGCTTTTGGCCGCTGCCATTTTGACCAGTTCGTCTATGGTCTTCTGAGCAAAGGCATGAATTTCCTTAACCTGCTTTTCATCGGTTGAAGTCATTAGTGAAACATCGCCTACTTTGGTAGTGAAATGCTCCATGTTAACTCCTGCCTGAGCAAGTTCGCCATGTCTGGTGCAGAAGCCGCAGAGATACATTTCTTCACCGGCTTTCAGTTTTTCCACGGTCTCCATCATAGTTTTATGGGAGGCTTCAAATTTCTCTTTGTAGCCGTCGGCAATTGTAGTCACAGTCATCATGCCGTTTTTAGTCAGGTAATGATCCCAGGTCATGTTTTCCATCAGCCCTTCCTGGGCCACCATGCCTTTGCACATTTCACAATTTTCCAGGTCAAACCAGGGCTTGTCTTCGGCGACCACAAATGCCGCAACTGCGACGACCATTGCCAAAAGCAGGCCAATTCTAAGTGCTTTCATTTTCCTCTCCTTGCCATTGTTATTTTCAAAGATTCGTGAGTTGTTAAAAATTGATTTATATTTTTCTTAGATACTCACAAATTTAGCAGAATTAAGCTGATGTTCGCAAGCGAATAATACCTGACAATAAAAAAAAGCCCGAATAATGTGATATCCGGGCTTTGGTAAACTATATCAAAAAGCTGTTATAAACGTCCGTAAAATTCAATAAAGAAGCGTTTTTCAAACGGAAACGGCACATTATCGACGCCCGGTTCTTCGTTTAAGAGTCCGACCGGATTTCCGCCTTCGATAACTTTTCCCAGATAATCCGGCATATCCAGACGGGGGTTGCTTCTGGCCTGCAGGAAACTGCCGGAACTATAGCCTTTTTTGGTCAGGCTTACTTTGTCCCCTTTTTTCAAAATATAAGAGGGGATATTAACTCTTTTACCATTGACCATAACGTGCTTGTGAGAAACTAGCTGTCTGGCCGAGGGCATGCTGGGGGCGAAACCAAGTCTGAAAACATTGTTGTCGAGTCTGCGCTCAAGCATACCGCAGAGGGTGTCTACCCATTCGCGCTCACGGTTTTTCTTTGATTCTTTGATCCATTTACGCAGCTGGCCTTCGCGAATACCATAGTGAAACATCAATTTCTGCTTTTCACGCAGGCGGATGCCATAATCTGAAACTTTGCGGCGCATTCTCTGGCCGTGCTGACCGGGACCGTAGTTGCGTTTATCCAGCGCACCGGGTTTGCCCAGTCCGGGCAATTCTACATTCAGCCGGCGCTGAATCTTAAACTTGGAACGGTTTCCCATTGTTGTCTTCGACATATATCTCCTTCAAATCCGATTTTATAACTCAAAAACTACAGGCTGGCCATTATAAGCAATTTTGTCAGAAATTGCAAGGGCTAAGCTGTAGAAGCAGTCCATATTAGCTGATAATATGCGACAAACACAATTAGCCCAGATTTTAGCCGGTTTACCAACTTTCGCTTGCTCTCAAAGGCTTCTTCTGCTATCAATTTTGGGTCAAAAATGTAAGTATTATCGAGAAATATTATAGAATTGGAGCAAAATATGAAATTACTCTCAAATCTGGTCATAACGGCTGCTTTTACGTTCGTATTAGTATCCTGCTCGTCAGATAATAGTGACAGCTCAAAAAAAGATTCCGGCTCAACTCAGACTCAAGAAAAAGCCAAATCCGACCCCTATAACAGCCAGCAAAAAAGCAGCGGCGGTACTGAAGTTACTATTAACAGCTACAAAATGTCGGGGATTGAATTCACTCTTGATGGCAAGCCGATGTCTATTGCCGGCATCACTTTTACGCCGGCTTCGCAGTGGGAAGATTTTGGCCCCTCCGGAATGCGCGCCGCCAGTTATGCCTATGGTCCGCTGGAGGAGGATACCAGGGCCGCGAATTTAGCCGTTTTTCATTTTGGCAAAGGACAGGGTGGCACAATTGAAGCCAATATGGATCGCTGGATAAGCCAGTTTTCACTGCCCGATGGCCGCGACCCGGCCACTGCTGCAATCCGCTACGACCGGCAGGTAGCAGGCTATCCGGCTCATGTCGTGACTTTGTTTGGAATCTATAACGAAGCTGTGCGGCCGATGTCGCAGGAGAAAGTAGCCAGAGAAGAATATCGGTTGGTGGCGATTATTGTGGAAGCTCCCGGCGGCAATGTCTTCTTCAAACTGACCGGCCCCGACAAAACGGCCACGATTATGATCGAAGCCTTTATCACTATGATAAATCAGGTGGTGAAGACGGGGTAAGTATAAGGGGCAGATGAGGACAGGTCCAAGCGCCCGCCCACCAAAAATCTATGTACCTTGAATAAATGGGCTGTATGTATGTGACTTGTACTCGACCTTTAGCTTGATCGGTTTTCTTACCAAGAGAGTACTGTCTCCTTTTTTGTAAATGGAAAGAACGTATTCTATAACAAAATCATCTTTATAGTCTTTAGGTACCAATATTGGATTTATCCACATTTCGCTGGAAGTGACCCCTTCCCATACCGTTATTTGATCAAGGCCATCATACTCAGGAAATTCAAATTGGGGTTTGGGAATAATTTTGATCGAATCAGCAACAAAATATGTCCGAACAACCGTCTCCCAAATTTTGCAATAAGTTGTATTGATTACACCTAGATAAACGTACTTAGATGAATCATATGGTATGTCCTTATATCGTAACGCCCTTCTGTCACGATCACTGTAGACGCTATCTTCATAGTATTGTATGGTCTTGCCCTTTAGAATGTCTCGTCCGATATCTGAAATTTCGATGAGTAAGTTGCCAAATTCGTATTGGACCACATCTTTTGATAGTTTGTAGAAGTAGATTTTGGCGCAGCCTGATAGGAATATAAACAGGAGGGCTAAAAACATTAGCGCCAAGGCTAGTCTTTTTGTTTTGATTACCATATTAGAAACTTCTATAATCGAGTCAATGAAGTCAAGGGGGAGGAGTTCTTTGTGTTAAAGGGGCAGATCCTTCGACAGGCTCAGGACGACGTGAGGACACGCCGATGGCGGCCGCCCACGAAATCCTAGTCCTGTGACAAAGGGGCAGATGAGGACATCTGCCGCCCACTCAGAATTTTAGTCTCGAATGTGAGGATCCCACCCTTCGATTTCACTCAGGACTTTGCAGCAAG
>JADFLZ010000246.1 GCA_022564135.1 Candidatus Zixiibacteriota bacterium | reverse complement strand
TTGGCGACTATTCCTTTGGCACGTGGCTTAATTGATTCGACCCTGGTGCCGGTATGAATATCTACTTTGTGTTTCTTCAGTTCACGCGCCAGTATCTTGGAATTGTTGACGTCTTCCATCGGCAGGATTCTGTCCATCATCTCGACTATGGTAACTTTGACATCTAATAGAGAGAGCATGCAGGCCCACTCACAGCCGATTACACCGGCCCCGATTATAAACATTGAACTCGGCAGATTTTCGAGCTCAAGCAAATGATCTGAGTTAAGAATGCGGATACCATCGACCGGAAAGGGCGGCAAATTGACCGCTCTGGAACCGGTCGCAATGATTATATTTTTGGCTTCGATTTTTGTCTCGTTGTTATTTTCATCAATGACAGCAACCTGATTTTTGCCGGCTATCTTGCCCCAGCCGTTAAAATGTTTGACTCCGTGAGACTTTAAAAGCTGCCCGATACCCCCAACCATCGTGGATACTATCTTGTTTTTTCTGTCAAGCATAGCCGACCAGTCATAAACAGGCGGAGTTTCAAGATTAATCCCAAAACTCTTAGCATTTTTCATCTTTTGGTACTGCTCAGCCGTTGCAATCAATGCTTTTGAAGGAATGCAGCCCCGATTTAAGCAAACTCCTCCGAGCTTGTCATACTCCACTACGGCTGTCCTGGCGCCTCTCATAGCTGCCTTTATTCCGGCCGTATAACCGCCGGGACCGCCGCCTATTATTACTATGTCAAACTTTTCGATTTTCCTTTAGCTCCTTATCTTGCTTTATAACAATGACGCCCAATTTAATCTTTTTGACGGCTCTGGCAAGTAAGGATAATCAAAAACAGCTGAATGATTTAGGCTTCTATATTAAGAGCCTTTAGTTTATGATTTTTTTCACAAAATCAGTCAAAAACACTTGACAGCACTCAGAAAATCAATATCTTAGCAAGTCTTTATTAAACTAAAAGGTTTAGTTTATTAAACTTAGGAGTTGGCAGAATTTCTTTAATTGATATAAAAATCGGGGATAAAATCAAGACTTTGAGACTGGCTTCAGACCTGACTCAGGAAGAGCTGGCTAACAGAGCCAAACTGACCAAAGGCTTTATTTCTCAGCTGGAAAACGAGCAAACATCAATATCGCTCGATTCTCTGGCCGATATTCTGGACGCTTTGGGAATTTCGATACCTGCCTTTTTTACCGAAGAAAAAAGGCCCCAGGTGGTCTTCTCCCCCAAAGAGTCTATTCAGATTTCTGATACAGGCGCTGCAAATTTTGAGCTGATGATACCCGGCTCGACTAATAATCTGATGGACCCGATAATGGTCGGTCTTGAGCCTGGCGAAGAACTCGAAAAAAGTACGCCGCACCCGGGGGAGCAGTTTGGCTATGTTCTCAAGGGAACAGCGACCCTGACTATTGACAAAGATGAATACAAAGTACCCAGTAAGCACTGCTTTTATTTTAAGTCTGACAAACCACACCAATTATCGAATAAAAGCGCAGCGAGAGTTGACCTGTTATGGGTAACCACTCCGCCGCAGATGTAAGTTATGAAACTTTTAACGCCCAAAGGAGGTGCCAAATGAAAATTCTCGGACGACACTTGATCGCTGAATTCGCTAACTGCGACAACTGTAGACTGACAGATGTTGATTACTTAAAAGACTGCCTGGAAGAAGCAGTGCGAAAGTCCGGCGCCACCATAGTCCGCTCGGTATTTCATCGGTACAATCCCCAGGGCGTCTCAGGCGTTGTAGTCATTGCCGAATCACATCTGTCTATCCATACCTGGCCTGAATATAATTATGCCGCCGTGGATTTTTTCACCTGTGGCGATACGGTCGACCCCTACAAAGCCTATGACCATATGAAAGCAATGCTGGCCTCTGATGAGGCTCATGTCTATGAGCTGAAACGGGGAATTCCATCGGAAACAGACGAAGTTCTGGCCCATAAACCGGCCCAAATTCAATTCGATAACGCAGCAACATCGCGCTAAGATTTCAGGAACATCCAGATGCAATCTACCAATGCTACTAAATTACTACCGGATATCATAACTACTCAGCACAATATTATTGTGCAGGGCCAGGAGGTTGACTTAAATCAGTTCAAGACACCTTTTCTGGCGCTGTCTGCTAAGCAGGCCGGACGAAATTATGACCGGCTCCAGGCTGCGTTGCCCGGAGTGCGTATTCATTATGCCGTAAAACCAAACAACCACCCGGCGATATTAAGAGAAATATATAACAGAGGCGGCAGTTTCGAAGTCTGCTCTTTAGGTGAAATGAAAAAAGTTCTGGCTATCGGTGTTAATCCCTCCGATTTGATTCATACCCACCCGATTAAGTCTGTCGATGAATTTGACGGCGCTATCGAAGCCGGCATAGACACCTTTGTAATTGATAATTTTGAAGAAGCCAAAAAACTTCACCGCTATACCGACCAAAAATTAAAAATATTAATTCGCTATCGTATAAGTACCAGCACAAGCGCCGTGGTTAACCTTCAGTACAAATTCGGCTGCAGAACAGAGGACGTTCTCGCTCTTGCTCAAAAAGTAAGCGAAGCCGGCCATGAGTACTACGGCCTCAGCTTTCATATCGGTTCGCAATGCACCAACAGCGCCAACTATGTCATAGCCATAAGAACCGCACACCGCCTGATAAACAGACTTGACGCCAATGGTTTTGACAGCCGGGTGCTGGATATAGGCGGCGGCTTTCCGGTCACTTACGTTGAACCGGTACCATCTATTGAAGACTTTTGCCAGCCGATTACCGAGGCTCTCAACCAGCAGATTCGGCCTGACATTAAAGTCATCAGCGAACCGGGCAGATACATAGCTGCCTCTGCCGCTACCCTCGTCTGCAGCATCATAGGCAAATCCTTTCGTGACGGCAAAATCTGGTATTATCTCGATGATGGCCTCTACTCTACATTCTCCGGCCAGCTATATGACCAGTGCAAATATCCTGTCATATCCCAAAGACAGGGTCAGCCGCATTTGTCTGTGCTTTCCGGCCCTACCTGTGATTCTTTTGACGTTATGTACGACGGCCTGCTGATACCGGAACACGAAGTTGGCGACAAGCTTATTTTCACAAAAACCGGCGCTTACTGTGAAGTTTCCGGCTCAAACTTTAACTCACTTAAAAGACCCGACTACGTCCTCGTAGATTAGAGCCTATGGAAAAGAAACTCCAGGACGTTTACATCTCCGAAGAAGGCATGAACGACCTCTGGAATGTCTGGTACAGCGAGCTGCACAATGGCAATTCCGGGCTGACGCTCAAAATTGAGCGTGTTTTAGAATCTTTGGTTTCTCCTTTTCAGAGAATCGAAGTCCTCCAGAATAATGATTTCGGCAAAATGCTGGTGCTTTACGGCTCTTTGATGGTCGCTGATAATGATAAAAACGCTTATAACGAAATGCTGGCGCACGTACCGCTTTTTTCCCACCCCTCACCAAAGGAAGTCCTCATAATCGGCGGCGGCGATTGCGGCTGTCTTACTGAAGTTTTAGCACACCCCGAAGTCCAGCGCTGCACTATGTGCGAAATCGATGAAATGGTAGTGGAAGTCTCCAGAAAACACTTCCCGAAACTTACCAAAGGTCTTGATGACTCTCGTGCAAATCTGAATTTTCAGGACGGTAAAAAGTTTATCGAAGAATCAGATCAAAAGTTTGACCTTGTCCTCTTGGACCTGTCCGACCCCATTGGACCCGCAGCTGACCTCTTCCAAAAAACTTTCCACCAGACAGTTTTTGACAGACTCAACGATGACGGCATAATGGTCGCACAGACCGAATCGCCATTTTTTAATCAGAAAACGATAAAATTAATGTACAAAAACTTAAAAGATATTTTTCCTATAGTAAAAATGTACACCTGCTTCATGCCCATCTACCCATCGACCTTGTGGTCATTCGCTTTTTGCAGTAAGAAATATGACCCGATAGATGATTTTGATAAAGACCGCTTAGCTAAAAGTTCTCACAAGACGCAATACTACAATCAAGATATTCATCTAGGCTCATTCCTGCTGCCCCAGTTCGCCAAAGAACTGGTAGAATAATTGGCAGGGGCTGAATATATTCAGCCCTGCGAGAGACAGCTCGATCCCCGCAGCTTGCGTTTGTCATTTCTACTCCATTGTAATTCCTGCGCCATGTCATTCCCGAGTGCTTTTGTCGGGAATCCATCTTGGCCGTCATTTTGTTGGATTGTCTCTACTCTTCAAACGGCAGATGAAGGAATCTGCCGTACACAGAATTCCACGTCAAGCGTGGAATGACGAGACCTGAGATTGCGCAAAATCACTAAGAAAAAGCCCGGCCAAACGACCGGGCTTCTTATAAGAAAATAGA
>JADFLZ010000245.1 GCA_022564135.1 Candidatus Zixiibacteriota bacterium | reverse complement strand
GCCTCGAACCGATTATCCGTAAGTATATTGTTTTTGAATCGGAAATTTACCACCTGGCTTGCTTTGATGACAATATTGACAAGAAGTGCATTGTCTGTAATGAATCGGCAGTTGGCGGCGGTTACATTGATATCAGAAAAAACGCGGTCTGCCGCAGGCACCTTGACGATGTTTTAGATTGTCATTCTTGTTTCAGTTATGTGTCGCCAGATCTGGATGATGGCAGCAGACGTTACTCTGACGGCAGGGTAGTTTGCAGTAAGTGCCAGGCGACAGCAGTAGAAGATGACAACGAAGCCCTGGCAATTATGAAAGAAGTAAAAGCACAGCTTGCCAGTGCAGGACTTGTAATTGACCGGGAGTTCGAACTAAAATTCGTGACTATACAGGAGCTTTCAAAACTAAGTTCAGTTTATCAAAGAGATCAATTAGGCGTAACCAGATTCAGAAAGACCGAGATACTGGCTGGACTTGTTTCTTTTCAGGATTTCGAGATTTTTATTTTATCAGGTCTGCCTCTTCCTCAGCTTAAAGCTGTGTTGGCACATGAGCTGATGCATGTCTGGCAGTTTGCTAATGCACCGAACCCACAGGATCTGCAGCTGTGCGAGGGGAACTGTCAATACGCTGCATATCTTGTCCTGCAGGACGACGACTCCGAGGAAGGTCAGTTTTTCTCGAGATTTATTGAACAGCACAAAGACTCAAATTACGGTGATGGCTTTAGATTTGTATTAGAAGAAGTAAAGAAACGGGGGTTTAAGCCCTGGCTCGAATATCTAAAGGTGAATCAAGATCCACCCTGGTGATTATTAACAGTTTCCGCCATCAACTCAATCGCTAATTATTGCTAATTCTCAAATTTACTCTCTCAAATATTTCGTTCAATGGATTATTTCTAAAAGTATTGACTCTTCTTTATAAGTTGATTTGATTCATTCTCAAGGATATCTTAAAGTCGAAGCAGCTAAGTCGAAAATGAGCCTTAATTGGCCGGTATTATGAGCAGCGATATTCCAGAAAACGACGAAACCAAAACTCATGTTGTCCTGAATAAGGGAACAATGGTAGCTCATTACCGGATAGTCGAGAAAATCGGCGCCGGCGGGATGGGCGAGGTCTATCTGGCTGAAGATACCAAGCTCAATCGTAAAGTTGCCTTAAAGTTCTTAGCTGATCAATTTTCTTCTGACCAGTCTGCACGCAATCGATTCACTCGCGAAGCCCAGGCAATAGCTGCTATGGATCATCCTAACATTGTATCTATCCATGAAGTAAATGAATTTAAGAGCCGTCCGTATTTTGCCATGCAGTATATAGAGGGTAATTCTATAAAAGAGGTTATTGAGGGGAAACAACTGCAATTGTCTGAGATAATCCGGCTGGCAGTTCAGATATGCGAGGGTCTTCAGGCAGCACACAATAAAGGGATAGTGCACAGGGACATAAAACCATCCAATATACTGATTGACAAGGATGGTCGCGCCAGGATTTTGGATTTTGGTCTGGCCAGAGTAAGTGGATTTAAGAAGCTTACCAGGACAGGAACTATCATGGGGACGCTCCACTATATGTCACCTGAACAGGTCGAGGCCAAAGAAACTGACTTACGCTCTGATATTTTTTCATTTGGGGTGGTGCTCTATGAGATGATAACCGGCCAGCGACCATTTGGAGGCGACAGCGACGCGGCAATTTTGCATGCTATCACGCATGATGTAGTTGAACCGCTGGCCAGGTTTAAATCAGGTGTAACCGATAAGCTGCAGCAAATCGTAAACAAAGCCCTGCAAAAAGAGCAGTCATTGCGCTATCAGACTGCTGCCGACATGCTGGCAGATTTTAAGCAAATAACAGCTACAGACTTTCCGAAACAGAAATCAAAGGCGGTTGTCACAATCGCCGCCGGGATAATGCTCTTAATTGCGATGGGCACATACTTTATATTTTCAACCTTTTTGGCTAAGACTACGCCTGAAGCCAGCTCGCCCAAGAGAATAGTGGTATTGCCGTTTGAAAATCTTGGAGCAGCCGAAGACGAATATTTTGCGGACGGCATTACCGATGAAATAGCTTCTCGCCTGGCATCTGTTTCAAAACTGGGAGTGATTTCACGCACTAGTGCCGTAAAATATAAGAATACCAACAAGGGCTTACCTGAAATAGCCCGGGAACTGGGGGTTAATTACGTATTGGAAGGGACAATTCGCTGGGACAAAAGCGGTGATACTGACAGAGTGCGAATCAGCGCCTGGCTCATAAATGTTTCCGACGATACTCATCTCTGGGCAGAAAACTACGAGCGGGCACTTACCCAGATTTTTGCAGTCCAGCAAGAGATTGCCCTCGAAATTGTAAACGCATTAAATGTGACCTTGAGCGAAACTGAAGAGAAAGCATTCGGGGAAGTACTTACATTGAGTATGCCTGCTTATGATTTTTATCTCCGTGGGAATCAGTATTTCTACCGCGGCTGGCAAAGAACTGACTTGGAAACAGCAAGCGAGTTATATAGCAAAGCTATAGAACTTGATTCAAATTTGGCTGAAGCATACGCCATGCTGTCGCGGGTTCATTCCACTACTTATTGGGAATACTTTGATAGATCCCCCGATAGGTGTGAGAGTGCTTTTGAAATGGCAAATAAAGCGCTGAGTTTACGCTCAGATATTCCATTAGGATATTTAGCCTTAGGCTATTGCTACTACCATTGCCGGCGAGACTACTACAGTGCTTTGATGCAATTCCAAAAAGGATTGGCAAAAGACCCCAAGAGCAGTAATTTATTTACTGCAATAGCGGCGGTACAGAGAAGACAAGGCAGAATCAATGAATCACTGGACAATCAAGAAAAGGCACTGCTACTAGACCCTCGCTCACAATTGAAATTTTTTAATATAGCCGTCACCTTGGGTATACTTCGCAGATTCGACGAAGCTGACGAGTATTTGCAGAAGACAATTGATATCGCGCCGGATTTGAGCCTTGCTCACGTATATAGGGCCTGCCTGCCAATTCTAAGGGACGGTGACATAGCCGAATCAGAAAGAATTCTAACTGATGCCTTAACCTTCACCAATCTTGGCGAGTCCGAATACTACTGGTGGCTCTTGAGAATGATAAAGGTAACACCGCCAATGACCAAACTTATGCCAAGTTCGGACACAGTTGCATACTACTTATTCAAAGCACAGCATAATCGTCTGAGCGGGGAACCGGAACAAGAGAAAGTATACGCCGATTCTGCTAAACATAATTTGGCTCAAAAGATTGAAGAGTCCAGGGACGATGCCTGGTTTCACAGTTCACTGGGATTGGCCTATGCCGGGCTGCGACAGCAAGATTCAGCCATAGCACACAGCAGAATAGCACTCGATTTACTATCTACCACAGACGATTATTTTGACTCTCCATTTTTACTTTTCAACTTTGCCGAAGTTTTTGTTATATTCGGTCTGAACGATGAAGCCTTAGAACAGCTTGAGCATATAATGGGTATCCCGGGATTTACTTCGGCTGCATATTTGAAAGTAGATCCATTGTGGGAACCGCTGCGAAAATATCCAAAATTTAAGGCACTAATAGAAGACAACAAATCATAGATATGAGTGAAGAACAAAACGACAATACCAGAACTCACGTCGTCCTGACCAAAGGCACCATGGTAGCTCATTACCGGATATCCGAGAAGATCGGCGCCGGCGGCATGGGCGAGGTCTATCTGGCCGATGATACCAAGCTGAACCGTCAGGCAGCCTTAAAATTCCTGCCGTCACATTTAACATCTGACGAACGTGCCAAAGCCAGGTTTACCCGCGAAGCGCAGGCAGCCGCCAAATTGAGCCATCCCAATATAGTCCATATCTACGAAGTTGGTGAGCATTCCGGCCGGCCATTCTTTGCAATGGAGCATATTAAGGGGAGCGCTCTGAATGATTACGTCAAGGAGAAGAAATCTGATATTGATGAAATCATAAAATTGACCATCCAGATATGTGAAGGCCTGGAGGAGGCTCATTCGGCGGGCGTTATTCATCGCGATATCAAGCCCTCTAATATAATGGTCGATAAAAAGGGCCGTCCGCATCTGGTGGATTTTGGCCTGGCGACAATCAGCGGCACCGAGCATCTGACTAAAACCGGCTCAACTCTGGGCACGGTCGGCTATATGTCGCCCGAGCAGATTAAGGGCAAGGATGTTGATGGCCGCTCTGATCTGTTTTCTTTAGGAGTTATTTTGTACGAGCTTTTGGCTCAGAAGAGGCCGTTTACCGGTGAATCTGAAGCGGAAGTATTAAATGCCATTCAAGTCAAATCAGCCGAACCTTTGGCCAGATATAAAGCCGATGTTCCCGCTGAATTACAGCGGACAGATTCT
>JADFLZ010000244.1 GCA_022564135.1 Candidatus Zixiibacteriota bacterium | reverse complement strand
TACAGCAGAACAATCAAAATTCCCGTACTCCTCCCGATTACCTAACTTGTCCCCGATGACGTCCTAAAATATCACAGTTGCAAACTCCGTGATACCAAAGGGGACACACGTCTAAGTCAATTATAATTTAACAAATCAGAAATCTTTGTCAAGGGAAAAATTGACAATTTGTGGAGCTGTCTGTCTATCTACAGCCAGCCGGCTGACAGCAAAGCTAAGCTACTGTGACTTTATCGCTTAAGTAAACATCCTGAATCGCGTTTAAGAGCTCCACGCCTTCTTTCATCGGCCTCTGAAAAGCCTTGCGACCGGATATGAGTCCGGTACCGCCGGCACGTTTGTTTATGACCGCCGTGCGCACAGCCTGCACCAGATCTGAATCACCGCCTGAGGCACCGCCGGAGTTTATCATACTTATCCGTCCCATGTAGCAGTTGGCAATTTGATAGCGGGTCAAGTCGATGGGGTTGTCTGACGTTAGTTCGTCATAGACTTTCTGGTGCGTTTTACCGAATTTGAGAGCGCCGTAACCATTATTTGTTTCCGGTAGTTTTTGTTTAATGATGTCGGCCTCAATTGTAACTCCAAGGTGATTGGCCTGACCGGTTAAATCGGCGGCGCTGTGATAATCTGTACCGTCTACTTTGAAAGCCGGATTGCGAAGATAGCACCAGAGCACTGTAAACATGCCCAGCTCATGAGCTTCGGAAAAAGCCTCACTGACTTCCTCAAGCTGCCGCATGCCCTGGTCGGAACCAAAATAAATAGTAGCGCCAACCCCGACTGCACCAAGATTAAAGGCGTCATGCGCCCGGGCGAACATAACCTGATCGAACCTGTTGGGATAAGTCAGCATTTCATTATGGTTAAGTTTTACAATAAACGGAATTTTGTGAGCATATTTGCGAGATACCGAGCCCAGCGCTCCGAAGGTCGAGGCCACGCCGTTGCAGCCGCCTTCGATGGCCAGCTCTACCAATCTGGCCGGGTCAAAGTATATCGGGTTGGGTGCGAAAGATGCTCCGGCCGAGTGCTCGATACCCTGGTCAATCGGTAAAATCGAGAGATGGCCAGTGCCGGACAGGCGGCCATGATTAAAAAGCGAGCTTAAAGAGCTGATCACCGCCGAGCTGCGGTCGGAATCCGAGGTGACTCTGTCTAAAAAATCGGGTCCCGGCAGATGCAGCATCGATTTGTCGATAGTCTTGCACTGGTGAGTTAAAAGTGATTTATCTGCTCCTAAGAGTTTTTCAATGTCAATAGCCATGGCTTTAGCTCCATAATTTGTTAGCAGCTCTATAGTTATACATATCTAATTGATAGATAGAACGATGTCAATTGCATAAAAAAAGCCCCGACAGATCGGGGCTTTCGAGGGGGTCTTAATATTCTCATTTACGAGGCGAATGACTTGATAGCCTCATCGCGACTGTCGTAGTGATCGAAAACAGTAATTAGTCTGGTAATTGTCAGAATTGACTCAATCTTATCGATATTTGCTAAAACCAGCCGTCCGCTGACATTGCGAAGAGTAGTCAGAGCCGATATCAGCATCCCCAGTCCGATTGAATTCATCCAGTCAACTTTGGCCAGGTCAATCACAACGCTTTTCTTGCCCAGATTTATATATTCATGGAGTTTACCATGGAACAGTGCGGTTTCATCGCCGCCCATAATTTTCCCGGAAACCTCCATAATGACAATATCACCTTCGAGAATATCATTAAACTTCATCAGATCCTACCTTTCCAGAGTATCCCTACAGCCTTTTCCTGTCAGATCGGTTAGAGAAAGCCCTTGGGCTATCTTTAATTGAAACAGCCCAAAAGTTACCACCTCCGCCCGAAAAATCAAGCGGAAAGTGGGGGAGAGAAGATAAAGAGATTTCTGCTCTGTCAATAACCGAATTACGGCTTTCTTCTAGCCTTCGGCGGCTTCTTTGACGGGAGCTTCTTCTTTTTTGTCGGCAGGCAGCATGCCCAGTTCCTGTTTGACCTTGGTTTTGATTTCCTCGAAAATATCTTTGTTTTCCTGCAAAAAGGCCCGGGCGTTTTCACGTCCCTGACCGAGGCGGTCATCGCCATAGCTGTACCAGGAGCCGGATTTATCGACAATACCTTTGTCCGCGGCAATATCTAAAATCTCGCCCTCGGTAGAAATACCGATGCCATAAATAATATCAAACTCGGCATCCCTAAAGGGCGGCGCGATTTTGTTTTTGACCACCCGCACCCGCGTACGTGAACCGATGACTGTCTGATTGTCTTTGATAGTTGCAATGCGGCGGATATCAAGTCTGATGGTCGAATAAAATTTGAGCGCGTTACCGCCGGTAGTTGTTTCGGGGTTGCCGAACATTACCCCAATTTTCATTCTCATCTGATTGATAAAAATAACCGAGGTATTGGATTTGGAGATGATGGCAGTCAGCTTGCGCAAAGCCTGTGACATCAGCCGCGCTTGTAATCCCATATGGCTGTCACCCATGTTACCTTCGATTTCAGATTTAGGCGTCAAAGCCGCTACCGAATCGATAACGATTAAATCAACCGCGCTGGAACGAACCAGAGTATCGACAATCTCCAGCGCCTGTTCGCCGGTGTCCGGCTGTGAAACCAGCAGCTCGTCGGTATCGACACCAAGATTGCGGGCATAAGTGGCATCGAGGGCATGCTCAGCATCAATAAAAGCAGCCACGCCGCCGGCTTTTTGAGCTTCGGCCACGACATGCAGGGCCAAGGTTGTTTTACCCGAAGACTCCGGCCCGAATATCTCCGTGACTCTTCCGCGGGGAATGCCGCCCACTCCCAAAGCAAAGTCCAGCCCCAGGGAGCCGGTTGAAATTGTGGCGATTTCAAAAACCTTCTTGTCGCCCAGACGCATTATTGAGCCGCGACCAAAATTCCGCTCTATCTGCGTCAAAGCAGCTTCTAAAGCTTTGTGTCTGTCCGGAATAATTGTGGTAGTTCCCATATCACTCTTCCTCTTCTTTATTTCAATTTGTTTTCTAACCATGATTTGTACCCAAAATATTTTTTTTATATAAGAGAGTCTATCACTTTCTAGTCTCTCTTATTCTAGTCTCTGTTATTAATATATATGGGCCACTGACAGATATTGTCAGTAAAAACTGAGGATTGGATGAAACTTCTGCCAACCCGAACAACTGCCAAACGTAATTATAAGAAGGCAAAACAGTAACAAGCAGCTATAGACCGGGGAATGTGGTATCTTTCTGGTAAATCTCCCCGTATAATAGAGAATAGGTTATGAAACACGGAAATTTTGTACATTTGCATACGCACAGCCATTATTCATTACTGGATGGCGCCAGCAAAATCGATGACCTGATAGCCAAGGCCAAAGAGTACAAAATGCCTGCTCTGGCCATAACCGATCATGGCAACCTGTTTGGGGCCATCGAATTCTATAAAAAAGCGACCAAAGCCGGAGTCAAGCCGATAATAGGCATAGAGGCTTATGTGGCCGGCGGCAGCCGTCATGATAAGCAGCCCTCAAGCAAGCACCCCGACGGCGGCTATCATCTGGTGCTTCTGGCCAAAAATCTGACCGGCTATAAGAATCTGGTAAAACTTTCCAGCGCAGCCTTTTTGGAGGGCTTTTATCACCGCCCCCGCATGGACAAAGAGTTACTCAGAAAATACTCTGAAGGCATTATTGCTACCTCGGCCTGCTTAAAAGGCGAAGTTAACTGGAACCTTTTAAACGGTGACACCGATGGCGCCGTCATGGCCGCCAGAGAATTAGAGGAGATTTTTGGTAAGGGCAATTTTTATCTCGAACTTCAGAATCATGGCATAGACAAAGAACTTCTGCTCATTCCAAAAATTGAAGCAATCGCCAGAGAAACAAAGATACCGCTGGTGGCCACCAACGACTGCCACTATATGCGCCAGGAAGATTATGAAGCGCACGATGCTTTGATATGTATTCAGACCGGCAAATTTGTGTCAGACAATGACCGTCTCAAATACAGTACCGACCAGATTTATTTTAAGTCCGAAAGCGAAATGCAGCAGGTACTCGGCGATTTCAAAGAAGCTCTCGACAATACTATCGAGATTGCCGAAAAGTGCAATCTGGAATTGGAACTGGGCAAACTCAAACTTCCCACATTTCCGATCCCGACTCCCTTTGTCGACGCCGATGCTTTTTTAGAGCATCTCTGCCTGAAAGGTATTGACGAGCGCTATGGCAAGATGAACGATGTCGTCAGTGAGCGTCTGAAGTACGAGCTGGGTGTCATCCGTCAGATGGGTTACTCCGGTTACTTTTTGATTGTCAAAGATTTTTGCGATTACGCCCGCATGAAAAAAATCCGGGTTGGTCCCGGCCGCGGCTCTGCTGCCGGTTCAATCGTTT
>JADFLZ010000243.1 GCA_022564135.1 Candidatus Zixiibacteriota bacterium | reverse complement strand
ATGGAGCCACAGTTCATAAGACTGGTTAACACGACTATAAAAGTTGTGCAGGAAATTGCAATAGTCATCAGGGCGGCCTCACATAATGAAAAGGTGCAGTATCATCTGCCATCGGGCAAAAGTATAAAAGACCAGGTAGAAGTAAAGCTGAATTCAATAATGGAGCAATGCGCTGCTATTATGCATACGCTAAAAAATGAAGGACAACCGGCTGACTGGTCATGACCAATACGACCGAAAAATGTGAAGCAAGTAATTGCCGGATGACTGCTGACAAATGAACGATAGGAATATAAAAAATGAATAACTCTGCAAACGATCAAAAGATTCTTCAATCATGTATAGAAAAGCTGACTGAAATGGTTGAAATCAGAGGAGAGCCTTTCAAAGTTTTGATAGTCGACGATGAAGAATGGGTGCGTGAAGTTTTCAAAGATTTTTGCGGAGTGACTAAGGCTATAGAAGTTGAGCTGGCCAATGGGGGTGAAGAAGCACTCAAGCTGGCGACACAGAACCGGTACGACATTATTACTCTGGATTTGATAATGCCTGAGATGTCGGGGCTTGATGTCCTGGCAGATATTAAAAAAGTTTCTCCCAGAGTACCTGTCTGGGTGATTACCGGCAATTCTACAGAGAGGCTGGTCAAGGAAGCCGGAATTCTCGGAGCCAGCCGGGTTATGTATAAACCGGTTGTTTTGCATGATTTTATAGCCGAGCTGGTCGAAACTTTTTCGGCCAAAATGTAGACACTGACTGTATTTTTACAAAATACCGCAGCAAATTTACCCCTAATTTCATCTGACAGAGCCTGTCAAGCAGCTATTTCAATAATAAGACTCTCAAAAAGAGAAAAAAAACTTGAATAGAATCGCCCGGGGCTATATTTTGAAATAGTAAAATTCTAATGTGTGTGGAGAGGTGGCCGAGTGGCTGAAGGCGGCGGATTGCTAATCCGTTATAGGGTTTTATGCTCTATCCAGGGTTCGAATCCCTGCCCCTCCGCCATAATAGATGGATTAACGAAAATTCGGGATAATTCAAAATTGGTACATTCAAGAAAAAATCATAAAGTTTTGTGGGCGGCAGACGCCCTCGTCTGCCCCAATCTAAATAGTATTGATTCTGTCTCTCTTATGAAAGAAATTACCGTATGGTAGTTAGAAAGAGATTGGATATCAGCGGACCAGCAATTGTTTTTGTTACTACAACAGTATTCAAGTGGAGACCGATATTAACTAAAGAACAAGTTGCGAGCATTGTCATCAAAGAACTTCAGAAAACCCGATCACTATTTAAGATGAGCTTCATAAGTTATGTGATAATGCCAAGTCATATTCACCTTTTACTTGGATTTCATGAAATTTCTGATCTTTCAAAATTTGTTCAAACCTTTAAGAGCATCACATCAAGACAGATAAAGCGCTTATCCCTGAAAGAATTGTACGAGAATGACTATAAGTTATGGAAGCCACGTTTCGATGATTTGATAGTAACTTCAGAGAGACAATTAAAGATTAAGATGGAATATATCCATAATAATCCTGTAAAAGCTGGATTAGTAGAGCAGGCAGAAGATTGGACTTATTCAAGTGCTGTTGATTGGTTGACAGACCGAAGCGGACTGATTACGATAGATAAGGAATATAACTGGTTATTGGAGAAATAAAGGGGCAGACGAGGGCGTCTGCCGCCCACAAATAACCAAGGGTGGGATTAGTAAGCCCTTGCAGAATTTGTGGATTTGTTTTATGAAGGATTGGACAATATCGTATTTGATACCGGTGGCTGCAAACTTAAGAATCAGAAGGAGTGGTTTTAGTTTCGATAATTTTAATCGTTGGTGTTTCCTGTACGTCGTGCCAGTGTCCGTGTTCCGGTGCCCAGACTTTTCCTGCGGGTGCAGGACCGGGAGGTTGTGGAGATGTCTGAGCAGGTGACTGAAGCAATTGATTCCCAAAGTCCGAAGATGCAGGAGTACCCGATGCGTCATGCCAGTGTCCGTGTTCGGGTGACCAGACTTTTCCCGGCGGAGCCGGTCCGGGTTGAGAAGCAGAGCCCGACTGCGAAGTTGGGAATTGACTATTAAATGGTTGAGTTATGATGGGGGCGGGCTGGCTTGAAGATGATGAAAATTTGTTAGAGATTACTACACCGGCAATAATAATACCTATCCCGGCAATTATCCAGATGATCATTTTGCTCTGGTCTTTTTTCTCAAAACGCAGTCCCTTGCCGATGCAGCAATTCTTGTATTTTTTGCCGCTGCCACAGGGACAGGGTCTGTTTCTATTTGCCTTTTCGCCCATATAATTCTCACCGGATAAAATATTATTATTATATGCAATATAGGCATCAGGTCCAGGATGTCAAAAAGTTTCTTTCTTTTAGTTCTTTGATGATATTCTGATTCAATTCAGCGAACCAGATGCAGATATATGCCGCTGAAAATATTCTCTTGAAATTACTGCACGAACGGCCATATTTTGCAGGTGAGCGGTTGGATAATGCCGCTAAACTTCTAAAAACGGAGAGAATATAGATGCAAATTATTGAGAAATTCGAAATTGCGAAAGAATACTATACCCAGGAGCGCTGTTATATAACCGAACTTCACAATAATGGCAGCAGTTCTATCGCCCGGGCCAGAGTAAAACCGGGAGTGAGAACCGGACTTCATTCGTTAAGAGATACGTTCGAGCAATATATTATATTAGAGGGCGAAGGTGAGGTAGAAGTCGGCGATAGTCCGGCGGTCAAAGTTAGTCCTCTTGATGTTGTCAACATTGCGGCCGACATACCTCAGCGAATAACTAACACCGGGAATAAGGATTTAATATTTCTTTGTTTGTGTACGCCCGGGTTTAAACAAGAAGCCTATAAAAATCTTGAGTGAGGACTCAAATGAATATCGGTTTTAGTCAATTGGAGGGGCTTTTTACGCATCTATTCCAAATGTGATTCCCATCTTTATTGTTTCTTGGTATTCATCCTGTATCGAACGGGCAGACCCTTCGACAAGGCTCAGGACAAGTGAGGACACGCCTTCGGCGGCCGCGCACAGGAAGAAAGGCGGATATAAGAAAGATGGATAAAGTTACTGTAATTTCTGTATCACAATCGAATAAGCAACCCACCATGAATGGCGGGGCACCCAATCATAAAGTATCGTTGTTTGAGCAGCAGGTGTCGGCGGGGTTTCCGTCGCCGGCCGATGATTTTCTAAAAGCCGAAACCCAGCTGGACTTAAACGAACATCTGGTCAAACATCCGGCGGCTACATTTTTTGTGCGCGTGCGCGGCGACTCAATGACCGGCTGCGGTATTTACCCCGATGATATTTTGATTGTCGACCGCTCACTCGAAGCTGTCCACCGCAAAGTGGTCATAGCAGTGGTCAACGGCGAGCTGACTGTCAAACGTCTGCACAAAAACGGCGGCAAAGTTATGCTCCTGCCCGAAAATGACAGTTATAAGCCGATTCTGATCGAAGATGAGATGCAGCTGGAAATCTGGGGAGTAGTCACCAGCGTTATCCATACGGTATAGCTGCCAGGCTAAGATGAGAATTCCGATGAAGCTAGAAGCAGACCGGCTGCAAAGTATTACCGAAGAAATCAGCTATCCGCCCGAAGCGTTAAACCAGTTTTTAGCTTTAGTAGACTGCAACAACTTTTACGCTTCCTGTGAACGGGTCTTCAACCCAAAACTCAAGGGTCAGCCGATAGTAGTACTCTCCAGCAACGACGCCTGCATCATAGCCCTGTCTAACGAGGCCAAACAGTTTGGTCTCAAAGTCGGCGAGCCGCTTTTTGAAAAACGTGACATAATAAAGAAAAATAACATTGTAGTCTGCTCGTCGAATTTTAATCTCTACGGCGATATGTCCCGGCGAGTGATGGCTCTGTTATCCGGCTTTATCAGTGATATCGAGATTTATTCTATCGATGAAGCTTTTCTTAATTTTTCAGGTCACAAGAAATCCGGTCGCCCATCCTTCGACCCCCACGGGGCTTTGTCCGCTCAGGACAGGCCCCTTGGGGTGGGATCCTCCAATACAACAAACAATCTTACCAATTACGCCCGGACAATTCGTCAGACTATTTTGAAATGTACCGGCATACCGGTTTCAATCGGCCTGGCTCGTACCAAGACTCTGACAAAAATAGCCAGCAAACTTGCCAAGAAATCAATTAAAGCCAAAGGAGTGCTAAATTTGATTGACTCGCCCCATCTGGATAGAGCGCTTGAGAAAGTTCATGTTGTCGATGTCTGGGGTGTTGGCACTAAAAGCGCCCGAAAACTTATTGAAAAAGGTATTCGCAACGCCCTGCAACTTAGGGACGCCAACGATAACCGCATCCGCCACACTATGGGAGTCAACGGCCTGCGAAT
>JADFLZ010000242.1 GCA_022564135.1 Candidatus Zixiibacteriota bacterium | reverse complement strand
CAAACTATTACGAGTTATAAACACCGGTTAGATATATGCAGTTAATAAGTTTAGACCAGCTGATGTTGATATTTATCTTGGCCGGGCTGGTCATGTTATCCAAAGCAAGAAAATGGATAGTTGCTAAAAATCCCAAAGGGTATAATCAGATTTCTGCAGGAATCTCTCTAATAGCATTTTGGGGAGTTATTTCTGTTTTGCAAAACATATTTTTCGCAAGCGAGATTGTATCTGCAGAGACAGCGACTATTACAGAAATCCTGATGCTACTAGTTGCTTTGTCCGGAATTATCCTGTTAAGTTCAGGGATGGCATACTGGCTGCCGGTTTCAAGAAAGCAAATAACAAAAAAGAATACTGCTCAGAATAATGAGAGAGACGTACTGGCGTTAACCAAACTATTATTGGCCGGCTCTGCGACTGAAAAGCTTTTTACAGATATCGCAAACTGGTTGTTAGATAGGTTTGAGCTTGAACAAGTAGATGTTATCTCGATTTCCCATAAGACATCTCGTTCAAGTTTAGTCGCCTCAGCGGGAAGTCTTGATAATCTGCAGCTATTGCCAGAAGCAAATCTGGATAAGAGCACCTGGCATAAAAATATTAAATCAAAACTAGTGACAAGACTGGACCAGTTGAATTCATCCGACTCTGCCAAACAGAAAACATTCGGATATGCGTTGAAGCTGCCTGTAACAGAAAATCACTCGTTGCTGTTTTTTATGTGGTCCCGAAATAGCAAGCTGGCCGAAATGATAACTTCTGAAACCATAGATATTTTAGAAAGTGGCATTGTCACCAATCTTGACCAGCGAACTTTGATATTGACCGGCGACTTCAGTCGAAACTGCGCTAAAAAAGCCAGGCGAATTCTGAGCAGAGTCAGCAGCCTGACAAACATTAACGAAATTATTTCTCTGACTAGTAAGCAGATTGCAGAATTAATGCCGCTCGAGTTAATGACATTGGTCTCTTTTAACAACAACACAGAGAGCTGCCGTTTAACAGTCGGAGCAACAGCTACTGTGCTGATTGAAACGGGTGTAAATATTTTTGAAAGCACACAGACTTATCTGACCAGAATTTCCAGAACGGCCATTGCGGTAATGGAAGCTGATTTGACGACAAAACCACTGGGCTACGGCAGCAGAATGATGGCGGCATCGGATATAAAGTCGATGATGGCAATTCCGGTTTTTGTTCAGGGGAGAATGCAGGGGATAGTGACTATTGGTTCCACCCGAAAAAACGCATTTACCAATCGTAATTTACAGATGCTGACAGCGGCAGCTCCTGTTTTCGAATTTATTCTCAGCACGATTTACAACGATCAGGTTACCCAGCTTGTTCTCAAACGGGAAAAGGCGATTTGTAGATTCGCGCTTGATATGACGAGTAACCAGAAGATAGCCACAGATCCTTTCAAAGATGCGGCAAAGCTGCTCTATGAATATAGCTATTGCGACTCAGTCCGCATATCAATGATTGATAATGACGATACCTTTTTAACTTCACGGGTGCTTTTGAGCAGAAGTAGTCAGGCAACAGTAGTCCCCGAAAAGGGACATATGATTCTTTCGCTTATGCCAGACCATCGCCGTGTAATTGAAACAGGCGAAAGCTTAAACTGCAGCTTTACCAACAGACTAAACGAAGCGGAACTTTCTCAGTGTTTCGCTAAAGAAACCAAAAGTGCAACTCTGATTCCTATTAAAAGCAATGGTCAGGTAGTTGGCGTAATTAGCTTAGCGGGATTTCAATCTGAGGCTATAGCCAGGTTTGATGAACTGACGATGCAATTTGGTGAAATGGTCTCAGAGCTCTTAGCGAGGCATCTCGAGCAATCGATATCAATTACTTCCGATTTGAATCAGGCAGAAATAGATGAGGCAACTACCCAGGGTCGTTTGAGGCAGGATATTCTATTGGGCGGGGATACTTTCAAAACTGAGAAGACTGACAGGCTTTTGACAACGACTGCAACGCCAGCCGGTAAAACGGACTTAGTTATTACCGATTGAAGGTTGGTTTATTTAATTTGTGCAGGGACAGCAATTGATTACCAGGAGCAAAGAAGCAGATGCAAGTAACAATCTGGCCTCGGTTAGTTTAACCGAGGAATTATCATCAATAGAGCTTCCCGGAAGCTCCCGCCTGTTTGTAAGAACTGGATTGCCAAATGTCTTTAGAGAGTTGCCTGCTGATACGGAAGAGAACCCCTGGCTTTTTGTGCCTGACGATATTTTATCTGCAATCGAACAGCAGACTGATAATAATTCCGATATCATAACCGCCGATGCCTACGAACTATACCCTGTAGTTTACGAAAATCAAGTTTTGGCAATAGTAGCTATTGTCAGTCATACTTCTTCTGGTTTAAGTGGCCAGACGGCGGACAAATTAAAACAGGCGCTGCTTGAGTCAAATGCACTTGATAAGAAATCTATCATGCAGATATCAGAGCGTTTTGTCGAGGAACTTTTCGATTTCCGGCAGAGCTACTCTGAGTTGATAAACAAGCTCCTTGGTTTGATGACCGACCAGGCAGCTCGCAGTCACGCCGCCATGTACTGGGTTGATGACAACAATCTATACAGGCGCTGGTCCAAAGGAGATTTGTTTCTTAGTGATAAGCTTGCTCTCACTCTTCAGGGCGAACATGTCGTCCGCTGGACTAATGCTTTGCGAACAGGTCGAGCTATTTTTCCTGCAGAGATAGTTGAGTCTGAGCCGGTATTCATGGACAAGCCGCCAAATTTCATTGCTCTGTTTGAGGCGCCGAGCTATGCCGACCGACGGCAAATTCTGGCGATTGCCATCACCGGTGAAACCAAACTCGGCGACATCGAAAAGATAAAACAGATCATTCAATTGTTCGCCGTTTGTAATGGTGTCAAAATGACGAATTATACTCAGCTGGCAAAATTGTTCGGAGAATCGCCCCGCCTTCAGGCTCAAAGCGGTGGCTATGAGCAGGCTCTAATTGAAGCTTTCAAAATTTTGGATGAAATAGTAAGAATAGAATCAGTATGTCTTTTGGAATCCGACAATATCGCGGCGGTCTGTATAAAGAATTCTCAAAACGAGCATGAAGTAACTCGAAAATCCGTAATCGAGATTACCGATGACCTTTCCTCAATCATAAGTGGTGAAAAATCAATCCTGATATCTCATGCCAGGGACGGCGCCGAGACTGAGAACGGAGATTCAAATAATGATGTCTGCATGGTTTTCATGAAAGTTCCCGTCAGGGGAGGAATAGACTCAATCATGCGGATAGAATTTCATGGAGAGACAATGCGCGCCCTGGAACTTGAAGAACTGTTCGTGATGATTGCTTCGTTTCTGGGTATAAATGTGTCACTTCAGCTTTCAGAGACCAAAGGGGCGAAATATATCAGTAATGATATTAAATCTGATCAGGATATGGACTCTGTTAACAGACTCAGAACAATGGACAAAATAACCGGCGGTTATTTCCATGAGTTCGTGGAATGCCTCTCAGTAATATTGGGACAGGTTCAGATAATGCAGTATGAAATGAAAAATAACAGCCCGGCCGTCACCACAGAACACCTGTTATCTTCTGCCGACAGGATAAATCAAGCCGCTCTGACTCTGGCTTCGGGAATCAGTAAAGTTCGGGAAATGAGCATATTCAGCTCCAATGATAGCGGCAGGTTTGTAAGTGCTGACAAGTTTTTGAAAGTGTTGCCGTCATTGACATATGGATATTCGGCGGCTGTCAAAGAGTCAAAAAATCTGGAGCTTATTGTACAATCACAGTCTGATGCCAGGATATCGCTTCCTCTTCCGGTACTACATATTTACGATTATATTTTGCCGTTAATTTTGATTTTGATGGACGAAGCGATCTGTTCCGGCAGAATTCTGGTTAGTCTGACGGAGTATTTTGGAAGACCGGCTCTAAGAATATCATTCGCCCGAAACATTATCGGTAAACTTGATTTTGAAAAGCTGACGCAGCAGCTTTTTGTAAAATTCGTTACAGCCGTAAACGATAATGACTTTTTAGAGTTCAGTTACGATGGTGCTGAATTTGTATTTAAAGAGGATTCAAGTGGTCAGTGTCAAGTAATTTACAAGTTGTCATCAAAAGCCTTTCCGGTTGAAGAGACCGCCTATTAACCTTAGCCCGGGACTCTAAAAATTAAATGGATAGTGCCAAGTTTAAAAGTGAAAGCCTGCTGTCTGCCGACAAATCACCCAGAGAATTGCTGCCTCTTTTGGCTGATACTATTATCGGAGTCTCCCACGAACTAAACAATTGCATCGGTATAGTTCTCGGTAATGTGCAGCTGCTTCGTTTAAAGGACGACCATACTGAATCTGAAGAAAATTACAACCGTATCGACACATCACTCTATCATGGTGCTTCACTTATAACACAGCTTCAAAAGTTT
>JADFLZ010000241.1 GCA_022564135.1 Candidatus Zixiibacteriota bacterium | reverse complement strand
ACTACCTTTCCCAGAACCCGGAACACAATCAACCGGTCCAGTACAAGGGGCGTATCCTCCCTGCAAAATGCTTGCTACTATGAACATAAGATCGCGCACATTAACCCCCGGGCAGCCGTCCATATCAGCATTGGACAAACCAGGGGGGGTTGGAGAACCCCGGTACAAATAACTGTTAAGACTTGTCAAATCAAGGATGTTGACTGCGCCACTATTATCCACATCACCACAAAGGGAGTCAGAATATGAGGAAAAAGCGGCATCGGGCGACTCTTGAAAGGCTAATGCATTTGCATTGACACCTATGCTCAACGCCAGGAATACTGTAATAAGGATCTTTGTAAACATTGACTTACCTCCACAATGTGAGGAGTTCGACCAAACGTACACAATCCCCAATTCCCTGCAATAATAGATAATTTAGGTGGTCTTAATGGTATTGTAAAGGAAAATCTTTGCAATTTGGGGACCAACATACGTAGACGCAGGGTCTGCCCCCAACTAAGATGGATTCCCCGCCTACTCCACGCTCTATTTTGGGGCAGACGAGGACGTCTGCAGCCCACAAGAATGACATAAAGCTCCCCTACGCTATTTTTTCAAGCAGGGATTCTTCGATGTCGAAGTTGGCGTAGACTTTCTGGACGTCGTCTATATCTTCCAGCAGTTCGTACATGCGCAGCATCGAGTTGGCCTCTTTTTCGTCTGTCAGATTGACGGTGTTCTGCGGGCGCATGGTGATTTCGGCTGAGGCCATAGTGATGCCTTTGGCTTCAATAGCCAGACGGACGGCATCGAGCGCTTCGGGCGGGGTGATGATTTCGAAAGCGCCGGAATCGGAGAGGATATCTTCGGCGCCGGCATCGAGCGCGATATCCATCAGGGCATCTTCGGTGGAGGCTTCAAAATCTACGGTGATGATTCCCTTTTTATCGAACATCCAGGCGACACAGCCGTTGGAGCCCAGATTGCCGCCGTATTTTGCCAGGGCGTGGCGGATTTCGGCCACCGAGCGGTTTTTGTTGTCGGTCATAACTTCCAGAATAAGCGCTACTCCGCCGGGCCCGTAGCCCTCGTAGATGTGTGATTCGAAAACCACGCCGGGCAGGTCGCCGGTGCCTTTTTGGATAGCGCGTTTGATATTATCCGAAGGCATATTCTGGGTTTTGGCGCTGGCAATGGCTGTGCGCAGCCGGGCGTTGGTTTCGGGGTCGCCGCCGCCTTCTCGTGCGGCTACGGCTATTTCTTTGGTAAGGCGGGTAAAAATTTTGCCGCGCTCGGCATCGGCTTTACCTTTTTTGCGCTTTATAGTCGACCATTTTGAGTGACCTGACACGTTTACCTCAGTCTTTTTCTCTTGTAGGTCAGGACTTTTCAATCCTGAGCAGAGCCGAAGGGCTTGCAGTCCTGACGCTTTTTTCTAAACTGTCAGGAAGACAAGCTTCCTGACCATCAATAATCTTAATGGGGCAGATTAAGGAATCTGCCGCCCACGAAATTTTTGTCATTCCCGTGAAGACCCCGAGTCTTCGCTCTGGACTAAAGCGGGAATCCATCTTCTCTGATCCTTCAATCCCCGCGGGTACGCGAGTACGCGGGACTTTGTCCGCTCAGGATGACCTACTATTCCATGAGGGGCAGATGAGGACACGCCTCTGGCGGCCGCCCACGAAATGCCCAACCTTAATTTAATAGCTATTCGGATAATTGGCAATAGGTCTGATTGTGGTTGATTTGACAAATTCAACAATTTATACTTGAGACTCAATGGATGACACTTTTGAAAAAATAATCAGCCGGGAGTATCCTGCCAAGATTTTCTACGAGGATGACGATGTCATCGTCATTCAGGACCTCTACCCCAAAGCCCCGGTGCATCTGCTTTTGATTCCGAAAGAGAAAACCAAGAATTTCTACGAAGCCTCGCTGGAAACTCTGGCCGTTATGGGCCGGACAGTCAAAAAAGTGGCTGAGCTGCTTAAAATTGAAGATCATTTTCAGATTCAGGTCAATAACGGCTACGGGCAGGAAATAGCGCACCTGCACTATCATTTTATGTCTGACCGCGGCTCGGAGAATCTTACATTTCTGGACAAGTAGGTCAAAAAGATCCGCCGCCGGACGTGATATTAACAACACATCAGCCGGAAATTTACGACTACCAACTATAAAAAAAGCCCGTTTTCAGTATAAATCATTGACATTTTTGAACTTTTGGACGATATTACATAGCTATGAGAGAAAACTTGAACATTAGAATTATTTGGGAGGGGGTGTATTTATTTGACCGGCGTAAAAGTACGCGACGATGAGTCATTCGAAAAAGCCCTTCGCAGATTTAACAAATTTTGTGAAAAAGCAGGAATTTTAAGCGATATTAAGAAAAATCAGCATTTCGAAAAGCCTTCTGAAATCAAAAAGCGCAAATTGGCAGCAGCCAAGCGCAAGGCTCGTAAGTCAACATATAGACCCAGAGATTAATCAGTAATGTCGATAATTGAAAAATTAGAAACTGAATTGATAAAGGCCCTAAAGTCCGGCGAAAAAGAAAAAGTCGTCGTGCTTCGGGGCCTTAAATCTGACATCAAATACAAAAAAATCGATAAAGGTGAAGAACTGACTAACGAAGAAGTTATTGATGTTCTCTCCCTCAATACTAAGAAAATACGAGATTCTATAGAGCAGTTTGGTAAAGGCGGCCGCGAAGACCTGGTTATCAAAGAAAAGGCGGCCTTAAAGATAATTTCCGAATATCTCCCCGAACAAATTGGCGAAGAAGAGCTTAGAGGGATAGTCAAGCAGGCGGTTGAAGAATCCGGAGCCGAATCTCCCCAGCAGATGGGGCTGGTAATGAAAATAGTAATGCCCAAAATCAAAGGACGGGCTGACGGCAAATTGGTCAGCAAATTAGCTGTAGAATTCCTTGCTAAGTGATCTAAAAAAACTCTATAATCTCATCAAGGGTAGAATGCTATAAGGAGTTCAATATGAACTGGATTGATGGAGTTTTGATAATCTTGCTTTTGACTTCGGTAATCGTAGGCGCCAAGAAAGGCTTGATCAGGGAGTTGATGGCTTTTCTGGTCTTTTTCGTAGCAATTATAATTTCGGTAAATTATTTAGACCGCTTTGCTGTTTGGGTATATGACAAATCCGGCTTCACTCCCCTGCTCTCGGCGTTTATCTCTTTTATCCTGCTGCTGGCGATAAGCTATGTCGCATTTAAAGTAGTTGGCCTGGCATTTTATAAAATTGCTGACATAAAAAGCTCTGGAAAAACCGACCAGATGGGCGGGGCCTTGATCGGGTTTCTTCGCGGCTGGGTAGCTATCGGATTTCTTACTGTCTTGATATTTATGCTGCCAATGCCCAGCTCTTTTTATAATGCATTTGAAAATTCATTCCTGGGGCCCTCGGTAGCCAAGACCATTCCGCTGCTTTATGACAGCACCGCCAAAATCCATCCCAAAAACCCGAAATTTATGGATCAGATGGCAAAATCTCTTTTGATTGGAAGCCCCGGGGGAACGCCGAGTGAAGAGCGTCAGCAGGTCCAGCAAGTAATGTATCAGATGGAGAGATTTTTCAACAGCGATTTCAAGAGACATTAAACGGGCTTTAAAACTAAATTATAGAAGTTATATTGAAGCCGGCCGATTGGCCGGCTTTTCTTATATGAAATGTTATGCTTATGATTGATAAACACACTTTAGATGTTCTGGAATTCGGCAAAGTCTTAAACCTGATAGCCGGGAAATCTCTGACTCCACTGGGCAAAGAGCAGGTCTTAAAAATCTGCCCGCTTTTTGATAAGGCAGAGATTGAACTTAAGATGACTGAGATTTCTCAGATGAAAGATATTCTCAATTTTGGCGACCCCTTTCCCCTGGTTCGCATTGAAGACCCGCGTGAAATACTTAAGAAATCTACAGTTCCGGAAATCTTTCTGGAGCCAGCGGAGTTTTTACTGCTCAAATCTTTTGTACTGTGCGTCGATGCCCTGCATAATTTTTCTAAAGAAGAGAGAGAACACTTCCCCCAGATAGACAGTTTCTTAAGCAGGCTTCGTGCTTTTCCGGAACTGATTAAAGATATAAATAAAACAATTGATGAAAGCGGAGATATCAAAGATTCTGCTTCAAAAGATCTGAGAAAAATAAGAAACGAACTAATCGACAAAAAGCGGGGAATCCAGCGACTTCTCGATAAAATGCTGAGCAGCAGCAAAAAGCAAAGCGGCGCCCATGATGATGTCATAACCCAGCGCAACGGCCGCTATGTAATTACGATTCCGTCAAATATGTATCGATCCGATATTGGTATTTTGCAGGACCGCAGTCAAAGCGGGGCGACATTGTATGTCGAGCCGAAAGAAGCGGTCGATGTCAATAACCGCATCATTCTTTTGCAGCAGGAAGAAAGACTTGAAATAATTC
>JADFLZ010000013.1 GCA_022564135.1 Candidatus Zixiibacteriota bacterium | reverse complement strand
TACCAATAACCAATCAACCTCGTCCGGTAAATCTCTTGGAGATTGCCAACAAGGCCGGCGGGCTAAAGCCGCCAGGCAAAAGCAATAGCAATAGAGAATCTTTCAATGAAGTTTTCAAAGCTGAGCTAAGTGGCGGCGATTCGATTAGGTTTTCCAAGCATGCCGAAGCGCGGATATATTCACGCGGGATTAAGATGGATGCAGAAACTGTGGGCCGTCTGGTTAAAGCCATAGCAAAGGCTGAAGAAAAGGGTTCTAAGGAAACACTGATACTGGATAAAGACTCAGCCTATGTAGTTTCGGTCAAAAACAAAACTGTCATAACCGTATTTGACAAAGATAGTCTGCGCCAAGGCGTAGTAACAGCCATTGATTCGGCTGTAATAATGTAGGACAAGAAAAGTGAGAATAAATAATAAACAATGTAGCGGGTTGGACTCCATTCTGATGGAGAGGCCCAAAGCCACAGAAACGGAGGATGTAACACTATGATGGCATCACTATTTGCCGGTGTGTCCGGCTTGAAGAACCATCAGGTCAAGATGAACGTAATTGGTAATAATATTGCCAATATTAACACGATTGGTTTCAAACCTGGTCGAGTTAATTTTCAGGAAGCTTTGGTGCAGACGTTTAAAGGAGCCGGCAGGCCGTCGGCAATTTCCGGCGGTACCAACCCGGTGCAGCTTGGATTGGGTATGCAGGTTTCTACAATTGATAATCTGTTCCAGCAGGGCGGCTTGGAAACGACCGGACAAATCACTGATCTAGCCATTCAGGGGCAGGGTTTCTTTGTCCTTGGTGATGATAATGGCAACAGATTTTACACCAGAGCCGGCGCTTTCGGTTTCGACTCAGCTTCGCGGCTGGTTGATCCGGCCACAGGCCTGTTTGTATTTGGACGTATGGCAGACAGTACCGGAAATATCTCGTCATTGTCTGCAATCGGTAAATTGGTGCTGCCTTTTGGGCAGCAGGATCCAGCCAACGAAACGACGTCAATTTCATTAACAAATAATCTGAACGCCGCCGCCACGGATTCAAATGCCAAGCTGACTACAGCAGGTATTTCAAATGTATTGTCGGTATCCGGCAAAGCCGCTGATGGCGTTGGCGGCACACATACTATAACGATTAGCGGTATTCAAGCTCAGAATGCTTCGTTTACCGGCGGAGTCGGTGCTTTAGGGCTGTCCACAAGTCTGGGAAGTCTGGGAGTGACCACCTTTGATGACTTTACACTAACAATTGACGGTATCCGAACTGAAGCTGTTGCCGGTCTAAATGCCACTTCAACTATCGAAGATCTGATTAATACCATTAATCAGATAAATGGATTAACAGCACAGTTAACAGGTTCAGGCGAAGTGGAAATTATCAGGCAGAGAGCGGGTGATCCGGTCAGTTATAGTTTTGAGTCCTCTGATTCAGTTGCCGGAAATATCATCAACTTAGTATTCGGCATCCCGGCTGGCGCAGGAAACACTTTTGTATCTGCCGGAGGCGCTGCCTCAACCTTAACAGCAGTTGATAACTTCGACCCCGACCAGGGTACCGGTGCTGCATCCGGACCTGTCATTACACCGTTGGGACTGGTTTTTGACGCTACCAGCGGTCTGGCCGTTGGCTTGAGCGGTATCGGCGGTGGCGGTATAGAAATCACTACCGGAACCGGAGGGCTGTCTCCTACGGCCGCCGGAAGTGAACTAATAATTGACACTGAGCCGACCACCCATGCGACGTCGATTCAGGTCTATGATTCACTTGGCGGCAAGCACACTATCTCGATTGAATTTTTTAAGTCTATTCTTAACAATCGCTGGGAGTGGTCTGCTTCGGCCTTAGGCAATGAAATAATTACATCTGGCTCAACGGGCTATGTTTTATTTAATAACGACGGTTCACTGAACACCTTTGATTACAATGGCGGTGCCAACTCGATTACAATTGATCCGCAAAATGGCGCCGGAAATATCAGCGTCTCAGTTGACGCCGGCACTATCAATGGATATGACGGACTGACCGGATTTGCATCCGGCAGACACACCGCTACCATAGTTTCTCAGAACGGTTATGGCCTGGGTATACTGCAGAAGATAACCATAGATCAGTCAGGAAACATCTCCGGAATATTTTCCAACGGTGTAAACCGAATTCTGGCCCAGATTATTCTGGCAGATTTCAGCAACCAGGCAGGACTTTTGAAAGTTGGCCGGTCAATGTACCAGCCATCAGCAAACTCAGGTCTGGCGGTCGAGGGCATCGCCGGTGCTACAATCTCAGGTGAGATTACATCAGGCGCCCTGGAATCTTCGGCGGTGGATATCGCGCAGGAATTTACCCAGATGATTACTGCCCAGAGAGGATTTCAGGCTAACGCCAGAATAATTACAACTTCTGACAGTATGTTGGATGAACTGGTGAATATTAAGAGATAATAATCAGTAATGATAAAAGTTACCCGGTTAAATAACAGTGAGCTTGTCGTCAATTGTGACATGATTGAATTCGTGGAAGCAATTCCGGAGACAATGATTTCCCTGATCACAGGAAAAAAGATCATTATATCCGAAGATATCGATGAAATCATCAACCGGGTGGCTGAGTTCAAAAGCAAAGCGGGGAATCCGGTTTATAAACCGGGAGCCCCGCCTAATTAGGATGGATATGTAGCATGGCAGATGCTGAAGATAAAACAGTAGTTCGGTCTGAAGATCAAGTCGAAGGCAAGGCTGAAGGAAAAGCTGACGGGGAAGCCGAAGGCAAAGCAAAAGCGGAGAGCTCGAGCGGGTCCAAGAAAATGATAATGTTCGGACTGGTTGGAGTTGGCGCAATTGTTATGGGTGTGGCCCTGGCAATTTTTGTACTAAAGCCAATGTTGTCGGACAATTCAGATTCGGAAGGACATGATAAACCAGCCGTACATAAGAAGAAAGAAAGCAAAGGACATGGAGAGCCAGCCACTTCAACTTTTTTCGCAGTCAAGGATATAGTTGTAAATCCGGCCGGTACAGGTGGCACCCGTTTCTTGTCAGTATCGTTTGCGTTCCAGGTGGATTCGCCGGAAATGGCAGAATTGCTGGAAAGCAAAGAAACTATAGTAAGAGACGTGCTGATAACGATCTTATCAGCTAAGACAGTGGCGCAGCTGACTGATCCCAAACAAAAGGAAATAATCCGCTATCAGATTAAAAAGAGAGTCTCACAATTGCTGGAAGAGGAAGAACTGATGGCAGTGTACTATACAGACTTTGTCTTACAATAAAAGGAATAGAGAGAATTGGCAAAGATACTATCACAAGCAGAAATTGATGAGCTGTTAACGACCGTTTCGACCGGGGAACAAGAACCGGTTGACGACCCGGCCATAACCAGCAGGAAGTCATTGGTCGTCTATGACTTCAAACATCCCAACCGTGTCTCCAAAGATCAGGTTCGCACGCTTGAAAATATGCATGATAACTTTGCCGGTCATTACGGTTCGACCCTCTCGGCTGTAATGCGTACTATTGTTGACGTTGATCTGGTTTCGGTAGACCAGATTACATATTCTGAATTTATAATGTCACTGGTGGCACCCTCGTGCACCTACACTATCAAAGTGCCTCCGCTTGAAGGTGTCTGTCTTATAGATTTTAATCCGACACTTACTTTTTCATTTATTGACAGAATGTTTGGCGGCAACGGAAAGATTTTAGAGACTGAGCGGGAACTGACAGGCATTGAGCGTTCCGTCATGGGGCGTTTATCAAAAAAATTATACGAAGACCTGGAGAAGTCCTGGGAACACATTGTTGAAGTTAATATTGAGCAGCATAGTTTTGAAACAAATCCCCAGTTTATTCAGATCATACCGCCTACGGAAACGGTTGTAGTAGTTTCATTCCAGCTCAAACTGTTTCAATCTACGGGGCTGTTAACAATCTGCTACCCATATATTTCTCTGGAACCGATTATAATGAAACTCTCGGCTCAAAACTGGATAGATTCGCTTAAGAAAAAAAGTTTCGAAGTTGAGCGAAAAGTTAATATGAGCAATATGGGCATAATAGAAGCAGACATAACCGCAGAGCTGCTTAATACTAATCTAAAGCTCGGTGAGTTTTTGAAACTCCGAAAGGGAGATATTATCAAGTCTGAGAAGAAAATTAGCCAGCCGGTTTCCATAATAGTTAACAACCGCAGGAAATTTCTGGCCAAGCCGGGATTGTCGGGCAGAAAAAAAGCATTCCAAATAGTGGAAATTACCAGAGACAGCGAATAGGAGTAGCAATATGGCTGACGAAATAAATGTAAATCCAACTCCAGACGATTCTACGCCACCTCTAGACGGTTCTGTTGAACAGGAAGTAGAAGCGCCGCTGGAGTCAGAATCTGAGGATCCGGAAACTCCACAGGAGCCTGAATCCGCAGAGGCTGAAACTCCACAGGAGCCTGAATCCGCGGAGCAGGAAACTCCACAGGAGTCAGAATCCGCAAAAGAGGAAGCTCCCCCGGCAAAGGCTGAAGGACCTGGCGGGCGCAGTGAGGAAGAAGAAAAGGAGCTTGAAGATGCCATGTTGAAAATGCTTGATGATCTTCCTCAGGAAGAGTCAAGCGCAGATGACATCAGCTTCGAAAAAAGTTCTGCTTCAAAGGCGGAGTTCCAGCAGCTCTCGCAGCCATCGGGCAGTTCCGAGCCCTCTAATATTGATTTGTTGATGGATGTCAATCTGCCTGTTTCGATAGAACTCGGCCGCACCAAAATGTCAATTTCTGATATTCTGGCACTTGTACCAGGTTCGGTAGTAGAGTTAGCCAGATTGGCCGGCGAGCCGGTTGATGTCATGGTCAATCATAAGCTTGTCGCCAAGGGCGAGGTTGTGGTGGTTGATGAAAATTTCGGCGTTCGTATTACGCAGCTGATTACCCCGGAAGAAAGGATAAGGCTTCTCGGTGATGAATAAGATACTCAAAAACAGGTCGCTAATTGGTACCACGTTAATAGTAGCAGTTGCGCTTATTGGCTTGATATTTGTAAAGACTGATTATGTTTCGGCTGACAGAGTCGTCCTGCCAGCTTCGCAGTCGATGGATAACGTCTATTCGCCAATAAGCAGTGAATCTGGCAGCGGCCTGAGCGTGCTGCCTTCTTTAATCAGAATCATAAGCGCCTTGATTATCGTGGTTGTCTGTATTTACGTCGGTATTTTTCTGCTTAAAAAACTTATGAGCAAACGCAACGGCCGCAGAACCATAAATGGAAATCTTGAGATTATCGAAACTATTCATATTGCTCCTCGCAAGTCTGTCACTCTATTAAGAGTCGGGGGGAAGTCTATCCTGGTAGGCACCACCGAAGGCAGTATGTCGCTTTTGTGTGAGCAGGATGAAATAGAGACAGGCAAACTGCTGGCTGAGACTGAAGCGGAAGTTCCAACGCTTGGTTTTAGCGAAATGCTGAGTACGGCAGTTGCCAAAGTTAAGGAAGTGGCCCAAAAGAGTAAGAAGACAGCAGTTTTAAGTAAACTAAGTTAGCCGCATAGGAAAAGCGGCTGATAAGTGACTTTTGCGACAGGATGTTGCGAAAGCAAGAAACATATAGGATATGAAAAAACTAATTAAGTTATCAGTCTGTTTTGCAGGCGGAGTCCTGCTGACAGCCAGCAACAGCGTCGCCCAGACGCTGCCAAAGATTTCTATAGAAGTCGGTCAGATGACCGAGCCGTCTGAGCTGTCTTCTACTCTGCAGATAATTCTGTTAATTACAGTTCTGGCGCTGGCGCCATCAATTGTGATTATGATGACGTCGTTTATACGTTTTGTAATCGTGCTCTCATTTCTGCGTCATGCTCTGGGAGTACAGCAGCTGCCGCCCAATCAATTGATTCTGGCACTGTCGCTTCTCTTGACATTTTTTGTAATGTCTCCGGTAATAGATAAAGCCTACACCGAAGGCATAAAACCTTACATGGAAGAAAAGATAACACAGGAAGAAGCCTTTAAGTTAGCAACGGCGCCTGTTCGGGAATTTATGCTCTCGCAAACCAGAGAAAAAGATCTGGCGCTTTTTGTGAATATCGCAAAATTAGAAAAGCCTGACAGTCCGGAAGATATACCGCTGCATGTTATGATTCCCGGCTTCGTAATATCGGAGCTTCGCCTGGCCTTTCAAATTGCATTTGTATTGTTTATACCATTTTTGGTGATTGATATGGTCGTAGCCTCGGTTTTGATGTCTATGGGTATGATGATGCTGCCGCCTATTATTGTGTCATTGCCGTTTAAAATACTTTTGTTTGTGCTGGTCGATGGCTGGTATCTGTTAGTAAAATCGCTGGTTGAATCATTCCATATGTAGGACGAAGTAAAGCACGAAAGATATAATATGACACCGCAAATGGTTGTAAGTATAGCGCGCGAGGCGCTGATGTTGACTCTCATGATTGCAGGACCGATGCTGGCGATCGGCCTGATTATCGGATTAGTAGTTTCTATTTTTCAGGCAGTAACTCAGATTCAGGAAATGACTCTGACTTTTGTACCGAAGATAATAGGAATCGCTCTGGCACTTCTGATCTTCCTGCCCTGGATGATCAATAAGTTGACTGATTTTACCCGCCACATGATTGAGATGATCCCCGGTTTAGCCGGCTGATTTTAGCCCCGGAAATAGTTGGAATCAATTTCCCTGACTTTCGGTCAATTTTTCCAGTTTTCTTAACATGCACACCTACAAGCCGCTTTGCTGCAGGCGTAACCACAATCAACGTAATGAGTTAAGTCTTATTGCCGAACTGTTTCAAACCGGCATATCGTTTGATTTACATAGTTACGATAAGCTAAAAGTGTGAGGATTTTTGATTGTTTGATTTCGTAACATATGGCGCTGATAAGCTTCAGTTTCTACTGCTGATAATCTTAAGAACTTCGGGACTATTTATTATTGCCCCGATACTGGGCTATCGCACGGTGCCGGCTTCTATCAAGGTCGCTTTTGCACTGCTGCTGTCTCTGCTGCTCAGCAGTACTCTTGACTCAAGTATCCTGCCTGTGATTGAAAGCGAATGGCATCTGCTTGGTCTGGGCATGCGTGAAATCATAGTCGGACTGCTTATCGGATTTTTCTTTCAGCTTATTTTCATTGCTATTCATTCTGCCGGTGCGCTGGTCAGTTATCAGATTGGTTTTGCCATGGTGGCCATGTTTGACCCCAACAGTTCACAGCGGGTTTCGATAATCGGACAGTTCTGGTTTTTGTTCGCAACTCTGATTTTTCTGGCGTTAAACGGACACCACATAATGATAGAAGCTCTTGTCGACAGTTACACCGTCCTGCCGATAGGTCAGGTCGTATACGGTCAAAGTATTATCGAAGTTGTCATCAAATCAACCGCCTATGTCTTTGTGCTGGCCTTAAAAATTGCGGCGCCGGTATTGATGACTTTGTTTTTGACAGATGTGGCGCTTGGTACAGTCGCCAAGATGATGCCGACCATGAACGTCTTTTTTGTCGGTTTTCCCATAAAAATCGGAGCCGGTCTGATAGTGCTGGCAATGTCGCTGCCGATAGCAGCCTATGTACTTGAAAAAGGAATGAACTTCGTTAACAAAGAACTGCAGCAAATGTATTTCGCAATTGGCGGAGTTTAACGAGAAATGTCGGAACAGAATTTTCAGGAAAAGACAGAGAAGGCTACTCCCAGACGGCGCCGGGAGGCGCGTAAAGAGGGACAGGTTGTCAAATCGATGGAGCTTAATGCCGCCGCCATCATCTGTCTCGGCTTTGCTTCGTTTTACGTGCTGGGTCCCCCTCTGGTAGGACAGGTTTACAACCTGATGCAATACGTGATGGCCAATGCTCCGTATATCGCGACATCGGATGAATTATACATAAATCTGTTCACTCAGATTGGCGAAAAATTTCTGATGATAATGCTGCCTGTTTTTGGAGTGATGGTTGTTATCGCGGCCGGAATAAATATTGTACAGGTTGGTGTCGGAGTCAGCAACAAAGCACTCGGCCCGAAGTTTGATAAAATTAATCCTCTCAAAGGTCTCAAGAAATTATTCTCGATGCGTTCGTTGGTGCACGCCGTCCGGGACAGTCTCAAGCTGGCCGTGGTCGGCTTTGTGGCCTACAAAGTTATCGACTCCGAGTTTGACAGCTTCTTTCTCTATCCCGATATGACAGTCAGACAGCTGGCAACATCGCTGGGTTCACTGACGCTTTCGATCGCGCTTAAAATCGGGGCATCTATTTTCGTTCTGGCGATTATCGATTACCTCTATCAAAAATACGAATACGAAAAATCTATCCGTATGTCCAAGCAGGAAATCAAAGAAGAGATGAAAGATACCGACGGCTCGCCGCAGGTAAAAGCACGTATCAGGCAGATTCAGCGTGAGATGACCAAGAAGCGGATGATGGCAGCCGTCCCGCTGGCAGACGTGGTTGTTACCAACCCGACTGAGATAGCTGTGGCCTTAAGATACAATCGTGAAGAGCATGGCGCACCTCAGGTTATTGCCAAGGGCGAAAGGCTGATTGCTCAGAGGATACGTGAGATTGCAGCTGAGCACGATATTCCGATAGTCGAAGATAAACCTCTGGCGCGCTCCCTCTTTAAGATGTGCGATGTCGGTGAATTCATCCCCGACCAGCTTTATCGCGCCGTGGCCGAACTGCTGGCATATATCTACCGCTTAAACGGGAAAGTAATAAATTAATATGAAAACTAAGCGGCTGGGACTGATTGAAATCATCAGGAAGCGCTCCGATATTGTATTGGCGCTCGGCGTTATCGGAATTATTGCTGTTTTGGTTATTCCCATTCCGACTGCGCTTTTGGATTTTGCTCTGGCATTTAATATAGCTTTTTCTTTAGTCGTTCTTTTAACCACTCTCTATGTCACAAAACCACTGGAGTTGTCTGTCTTCCCGGGCATGCTGCTGATAGTGACGCTGATGAGACTTTCTCTAAACGTTGCTTCAACCAGGCTCATTTTGGGTCAGGCTTACGCCGGTGAAGTTATCAATTCGTTCGGAAACTTCGTGGTACAGGGCGACTATGTGGTAGGCTTCATAGTTTTCACCATTCTGGTAATAATCCAGTTTGTGGTGATTACCAAAGGTGCCGGGCGAATTTCTGAAGTTGCTGCCCGGTTTACTCTGGATGCTATGCCGGGAAAACAAATGGCTATCGACGCCGATCTTAATGCCGGCATAATAAGCGATCAGGACGCCCGCGACCGCCGTAAAGCAATCTCTCAGGAAGCTGATTTTTACGGAGCGATGGACGGTGCTTCAAAATTTGTACGCGGTGATGCCATCGCCGGTATTCTCATCACATTAATCAATATTATCGGCGGCTTTATTATCGGAATCGCCATGAAAGATATGAGTCTGGCTGAGTCCATGCGTACTTATTCGCTGCTTTCTATCGGCGACGGCTTGGTGACACAAATTCCGGCACTTTTAGTCTCAACAGCCTCTGGTATTATCGTTACTCGTGCTGCCGCTACCACCAATATGGGCAGCGATTTAGCGACTCAATTCACCAAACAACCACGCGCGATTCTGGTAACAGCAATAGTTCTGATCTTATTCGGAATGATGCCGGGTATGCCCACAGCTACTTTTGTAATCTTGGGGCTAATGGCCGGCGGAGTCGGATTTGCTGCCCGCGCAGCCATAAAAAATAAAGCGATAGAAGTCGAACAGCTTAAAGAGCAGGAAAGCGCCAGCTCGCAGGTTACTGAAGAGCGCACAGAAGATCTATTGAAAGTTGACATACTCGGATTGGAAATTGGCTACGGTCTGATTCCTCTGGTTGACGCCAATCAGGGCGGCGACCTTTTGAGCAGAATCGGAATGATTCGTAAACAACTGGCTACGGAGCTGGGTATAATCGTGCCGCCGGTTCGGATACGTGACAACGTTCAGCTGAGTCCGAACCAGTATTCATTAAAAGTCAAAGGCATCAAGACAGCCGGCTTTGAGCTGATGCCTGACCATCTGCTGGCTATTAATCCGGGCTATGTCGAAGACAAGTTAGACGGCTTTGAAACAACTGATCCGGCTTTCGGGCTGAAAGCTACCTGGATTATTCCGGGCTTAAAAGAAACGGCAGAGCTAAAAGGCTTTACGATAGTGGAACCTTCGGCTGTTATCGCCACGCATCTGACAGAAATAGTGCGCAGCTCCGCTCCCGAAATTTTGAGCAGGCAGGATGTGCAGCATCTGATAGAAACCTTAAAAGAAGATTATCCGGCGCTGGTCGATGGTGTCATTCCTGAAGTTGTTCCGCTGGGAACACTACAGAAGATACTGCAGTCGCTTCTTGCAGAACGAATACCGGTCCGCGATCTGGCCACAATTATTGAAACGACTTCCGATTATATCGGCGCTACCAAGGAACCTGAAATATTGGCAGAGTATGTAAGGATATCTCTTAAGCGGCAGATTACAGATTTGTACCGCGACAAGTCCGGCAAGATTCATGTCTTTACAGTCGACCCTGCCATTGAACAACAGATGGCTGAATCAATCCAGAGTTCCAAGCAGGGGCTGGTGCTGGGGCTGGAACCATCACTATCAGAAAATATTCTGGCTGGAATCGGTAAGCTCATTGAAAAAATGTCAAACAGCGGACAGATACAACTTTGTATCTGCTCACCCAATATCAGGCTGGTCTTAAGAAAACTGGCCGAAGCAAAATACCCGGCACTAAACGTTGTCTCCTACAACGAAATCCTGCCTGAAACAGAATTGATTTCAATAGGAATAGTGAGGATAGAAAATGAAAGTTAAATCGTTCACAGCTGACACCGTGGCCGAAGCGCTGCGGCTTATCAAAGCGGACATGGGCAGAAACGCCATAGTATTAAAGACGCGCAAAGCTGTCAGTCCGAAAGGAACAGCACAGGTAGAAATTATTGCCTGTATCAATGACGAGCAGCCATCAGCTGCCTCAGTCAACCAGGCTGTTGCCACTAAAACTGTAAAGGCTGCTCCGAAAGTAACTCCGATGGCAACTCCGAAAGCAGCTCCGATCGCAGCTTCAAAACCGGCTCCGATAAAGAAGGCAACTGTGACGGCTGCTCATGATTTAATTCCAAAAACTGAAGAGCCCGTTTCACCTGTCAATAATCAGAAACTGGATAACAGGCTGGAAAGACTGGAGAGAATTCTTACCCGCTATCTGGTCAATCCGGTACAGAACGAAGAAGCCGATGAGCTGATGTCGCTTCGTAAACGGCTGAACGAGTCGGATTTCTCCGACGAATTTATCGAGTCTTTGATTCATGACTCACTTTTAGAAACAGCCGCAGAAGCTGACTCTGATCTGACTCAGTCAATCAGGTCCGGCTTAGTGCGCAGATTTGCTGCAGTCATGCAGCCGAGTATTGAGCTCAAGGAAGGAGACAAAGTTCTGTTTATCGGTCCGTCCGGTTCGGGGAAGTCTTCGATGATGGGCAAGCTTGCGGCGCATTTGATCGGTCAGAAGAAATTTAAAGTTAAACTGGCAAGTATCGATGATTTCAAGATTGGCGGTACCGAAGAACTTAACAGCTACGCCGACTTATTGGGACTTCAATCGATTTCAAGCTTTGAAGTGGCAGGCTCTTTGAAGGCGGAGAGTTCGGGGATCGTTCTGATTGATTCACCGGGTTTGACTGCGGATGAAGGGGATAGAGAAAAGCTATTTAGCAGAATCAACGAGCTCAATCCCAGCTACTGCGTTTTTGTTTTTTCGGCCCTGACCAGACCATCGGACTTATACACCCTGGCCAAGTGGGGACGCTCAGCAACTCCTACACATTTTGCCATGACGATGATGGATCTCAGCAGCAAGTACGGCGGAGTTATCAATTTAGCAGAAATCCTCAATTGCAAGATGCTCTGGACCAGTGACGCTCCGGGCGGCATTGGGGACATACAGGTGCCGGACCCTAATGCCATGGCACGTACAACCTTAGAGGTAGAGGCAGAGCTGTGCAAAGTTTGAACAGATTTCTATATCCTGTGAACTTTGGTCGGCTCAAATCGGTTTTGAATCGAGCAATTCACAATCAGGAACAAGCTGCGCCGGCACAGAATCCGGCTCAAACCAGTAACGATAAATGGAACTCGGCTGCGGCCGATATATAAAGGGATAGTACTCTTATGGTTAACACGATATCAGCACCGTCAAAAAAAGGCAGTCGCAAGACCGCCAGTAAGAAAACCGAAAATCTGACTTATGCACCGTCTGTCGAGAATGCGAAACGCAAACGGAGGCCTACGGTCACAGAGCGGGAATGGCGGCGCTACCGTAAGTCTGAAACAGAAGAGATGCGACAAATGCTTTTAAACAAATTTTTGCCGCTGGTGCGCAATGTTGCGTCACGTATGGCCATGGGCTTTCCCAGATCGGTCGAATTGCCGGATTTAGTTAATACCGGTGTGATTGGCTTGATAGAAGCTTTCCGCAATTTTGATCCAGGTCGCGGCGTGAAATTCGAAACCTATGCCGTCCCCAGAATTCGTGGTGCCATACTTGATGAACTGCGCGCTCTTGACTGGGTGCCGCGTTCAACCCGGGCGAAATCAAGAGAGATTGACAAATCATATAACATACTTGAGAACAAATATGGTCGTCCGCCTGAAAAGACAGAGCTGGCTAAACATATGAAGGTTACTATGGAAGAGTTGCATCTCTCTCTGGACGATGTCTCCGGCACAAATATTCTGTCGCTTGATGATATCATTTTCCGCGAGGACGACAATCGCCAGGTTTCCAGAATTGAAACCATCGTTGATACCTCCAAAATTAATATCCTGGGTGAACTGGAAAAAGATGAACTCCGGGCCTTTTTGTCGATTGCCATGGGAAAATTGACAGCTCAGGAAAAACTGGTAATCGCACTTTATTACTACGAGGAGTTGACACTTAAGGAAATTGGTGAAGTGATGTCTATCTCCGAATCGCGAGTGTCGCAGATACATACTCGCGCGGTATCTAAACTTCGAACCATGGTACAGGAGAAATTTGCTTTGACAGGTTAAGAAACTTGTCATTGGCTTCTAGAGAGGAAAACCTGATGGATGATTTTTCAAACAGAATTGTAGGTTCTCAGGCATCTGAAAGGGTGACCAAAGTTCTCAGAAGCGATGCCAATAAAAACCGCGACAAAAATAGTGATAAAAAGAAAGATGAGAAAAATAATAAAGAAAATAAGCAGGCCCTTGAAGACCAGCTGATTTTGAGCAACCCCAGAGAAAATATAGACAATACTGAATTGCACGATGATAGGGACTATGACAAAAACAATGACAATGACAATGAACAATCTGAGAAGAAGAATCTTCTCCAGCCACGAGAAGCAGCCGAAGACAAAGAAGATGATTCAAATCATGTGGACATTAAGGCCTGAGGCAGGATGCCTTTTTTATAGGAGTGAGTAATGGATTTCAGTAATGCACTACTGATTGATACAGCCATAATTGCCGCCGGATATATTTTTGCAGGCGCGTTTTCGGTGCTGATTTATTCCGTGGTGACCAGGCGGCACCGCGAGGTACAGCTGGTGAATTTTCTGCCGGAAGAAGGGGAAATAAAAGAAAAGCAGGTGGAGAGAACAGAGCCCAAAAATCAGTTTGAATTTGTGAGATTTGAGCAGAGCAAAGAGGAGCCGACCAGAGAGCCGCTGGAGGAAAAAAACGATTACTTAAAAAGCGGCAGGCTGCAAAGAAACAGACTTGAAGTTATTCAGCAGGCGAAGAAAATGTTGAGTTCCGGAAGGGCGGCGGAAGAGATTAGAAAAATTTTACCACTTTCAGCGGCAGAGCTGGAATTTATGAGGCGAACTTTTATGCCACAGGCAAGGCAGGAAAATTAAATGAGTAACGAATCTCCCTTTTTCAATTCACGTATCGAGTGCCCGGTCTGCAAAACTATAAATGAATACGAATCCATTAAGGTCGGTGCCTATGTGGAGGGCGAGCGGGATACTGATTTTTGCCCAACCGGTATTAAGTGGCGATACGAGAAGTACGAGTCGTATAACCCGCTGGTCTTTTTCATTGCGACCTGCGCGAATTGCTGCTATAGCCGTGAATTTAACAGTAGTTTCAAAGAGTGGCAGTCAGACAGCCATTTCAAAACTTACCGGCTCAAGACTGTCAGAGCCAGTCATCTGGCGCAGCTGGGAGACGGTGATTCGGTAATTAAGAAATTCGCCAGCGGATTGGATGTACCCCGTTATCCTAATGAATCAGCGATTATCAAATTGCATCTGGCAATTCTTGACGAAGAATTATCAGAACGTCCCAATTTTCTGGATCTCGGTCGCTGGTATCTTCGCTTGGGCTGGGTTTTCCGAGACCTGGGCAAGGGAGAAAATCCAAACAAAGGATTTTTAAAAGGGTTACTGGCTGAAATTAAGAGCCAGTATAATCAGCTTCTTGCTTCAGTAAATAATTCCAAAGAAATTTGCAGCGTCTTTAAGCGTCACTTAAACGCGCATTTTGAAACTGATAGAATTTCCGCAGAGATGAAGTCATTGATGATGCCGTTTAAAGATCAGTTTACTGCCAAATTGGAAGAATTCGAAAAATCGGCAGAGGCAAATCAGCAGCAGCTTAATGCCTTAGAGAACCTGCTTGAAGAGTATCAGACCATGACTGTAGGCTCAGATGATGGTGATAATGCGGGAAGCTTTGGTGGTTTCCCGGCGTTTACTGATTTCTTAAGTGATATTTCAGAAAACTGGGACGGCTGTGTAATCAATGAACGTCAGGCGCTGACAAAAGCGGCTCATTACTATAAGCAGGCTTTCATAGAAGGGCACCATATTTCTCAAGGAAACCAGCAGGTCCAGGCACTTTATTTGATCGCCGAACTTTCTCGCAGGACAGGACAGCATGACCAGGCCAAAGAATATTTTGCGAGCACCATTAAACACGGTCAGGAACTAATATATCGTAACCGAAATGACAAATCGCAGACTGCCCTGGCCAGAAAAATTTTAGAGCTGGCAATAGAGCAAAACAAGATTCTGAAAGAAGAAGCTAAGGCCTAGAAAATAAACGAGATTATTTAAATGTTAAACCAAACTATCACGGTATGAGCCAATACCGTAAACAGGAATAGTCATGAAAGACGAAAAACAAACTAAGTTCGTTACTGAGCACGATGTTCAGGATTCAGGCAAAACAAATGTAAAGCCGCCTTTTGTGTTAAGTGAGCAAAACAGGCGGCAGTTTATTCGAGTTGAGATTGTATCACCGCTATTTATTCAGCGGATCAAATCTGTCGAAGGGGACTTTTGGCCCGAAGGTCAGGGGCAACCCGTCGAAGCTTCAATAGTCAATTTGTCGCTCGGCGGTGTTCTGATTGATCTCAATGATCCATTTTTACCGGGAGATATTGTTGCTCTCCGATTTAATCTGCAGGGTGAAGTTATTGTCGAAAATGTCCTGGGGCTGGTAAAGAGATCAGATGAGTCAGAGGGGAAATATCTTACAGGTGTTGAGTTTGTCGATAGAAACAAACTGGAAGACATTCTTTCAGAAGCAGAACTTAATATGCTCCCTCTGGAATTTAGTGGCTTCGACATTAGTATTCAGAAAACATTGCGAAAATTCATAACAGAAGAGTAAAGCTGAACTACCATGAAAAATATATATTTATTTGCCATAATCATTGTTCTTGTGTTCGGGTCTGTCGGGCTGGCACAAAACAACCACCGCAGTCGTAATAACGGCTCGGCACTCATAAAAGTAATACATTCAGAAATCGGCTGGACAGACTCTCGTCTGACAGAAAAACTTCTGATTGAACTGTCAAGAAATGGCAACGGTGCAGTAGTCAATGCCGACCTGTTAACTGAGCTGCCGGAATTTCCTTTGGGTCGGCATGAAACAGATCTTCTTATAGACTGGGCTGAAGTAGCGGGCAAAAAATATCTGGTCTTAGTGTCGGTGGAGTTTGAAGGACTCAAGCGCAAGAAAACATTCAGTCTACCGCTCATTTTTCATAAGTATCAAAATATGGGCGTTATTTCCGGAGAATTACGGGTAATTGACTTAATCAGAAAGCGCAACATTCTATCAGAACATTTCAAAATTGAAAAAGAGGGAAAACGAATTATCCAGGCCTATACAGATGATGATAAAAATGATGCCGACCTTCACCTCAGCGCTCCGGAAAAAATTATATTTTTCAGTGAATTAGAACGGGAACTGGCTGTAATGCTGTCGGACAGAATCAGAGAAGCTACCAGCCTGAGATAAAAATCAACGATGGATACTCAAGAACAAGAACAGAACAATCAGTTAATCGAAACTGTCGATAAGCTCAACGATAATGTCAAGCAGATCGCAGTCGACCTGGCTTTGTATCTGGCTAAAGTCAAGAAGGACTCAAAGGTAGTTAGTAAAATGGAGCCACAGTTCATAAGACTGGTTAACACGACTATAAAAGTTGTGCAGGAAATTGCAATAGTCATCAGGGCG
>JADFLZ010000240.1 GCA_022564135.1 Candidatus Zixiibacteriota bacterium | reverse complement strand
CTCAGAATCTGTTATTTCCGGTACAGCTAGAGCTTGACCCGGAGCAGTACGCCGTCTTTGAAGATTCAAAACAAATGTTAAACGGCAGCGGTTTCAGCGTATCCCCGTTCGGTGGCCGCATGGTTAATATCGAAGCGGTGCCGGCCATAATGTCAAAAAAATCGCCTGAGAAAATGTTCGGCAAAGTAATCGACGACATCATGTCGCTTCGTAAAACCGGCTACGATATCAAAAAAGCAATGGCGCAGTCAATCGCCTGTCGCTCGGCAGTCATGGCCGGTGACTTTCTAACTGAAGCTGAATCTCTCGGGCTGATGGAACAGCTCTTAAAATGCAAAGACCCTTACAGCTGTCCGCACGGCCGGCCTACTTTTTTGCGCTTCAGTCGCAAAGATTTAGACAGACAATTCGGCCGTACATAGAGGCCGCTTCGTTTTCATGTCAAAATCCAGCAGCATAATAATTCCGATAATCTGCGGGCCGACCGGCTCCGGCAAGACGGCGATAGCGCTGGAGTTAGCCGGAAAATTTCCTGTTGAAATCGTTTCAGCAGATTCACGGCAGGTTTTTCGTAATCTTGATATCGGCACTGCCAAACCAACCAAAGAAGAACAAGAGTCCGTCCCTTTTCATTTAATTGATATAATCGATCCGGGAGAAAAATATACGGCCTTTAAATTTATAGAAGACGCCGAGAAAGCCATCTCTGATATTCTGAGCAGAAATAAATTGCCTGTTTTAGTCGGCGGCACCGGATTGTATCTAAAAGCGCTGACAGTCGGGATTTTGAAAATAGAAAACGAAAATAGCGAAATCAGAACTGAACTTGAAAAAGAGCTGGCAGAAAAAGGCAGCGAACAAATGTACCGCCAGCTTTGTGAAATCGACGCGCCCGAAGCAGAAAAATTTCATCCCCATAACAAAGTCCGTATTTTGAGAGCCCTGGAAATATACAGACTTACCGGGCGGCCGAAGTCGGAGCTTGTTAAAAGTTCGGACTATAAAAAGAGTTCATATAATTTCAAACATTACTGTCTTTTACCTGACAGAGATAAGCTCTACAAGAAGATTGAAGAAAGAGTGGAAAAGATGATATCTGGCGGTCTTTTAGCTGAGATAAAGAATTTGGCTGCTAAGAATTTTATAGAACCACTCAGGCGTATGAACGTAATAGGTTATGGTGAACTCATAAAGTATCAGGATGGCGTGCTTTCATTAGAAGAAGCTCTGGCAATGATAAAGCAAAACAGCCGCAGGTACGCCAAGCGACAGTTCACCTGGTTTAAAAACCAGCTGGAGGGAGAGTTTTTTGTGGATAGTAAGAGCCTGATAGCACAATTTAATAGTGACTATGCAAATTTTGAACAATAGCAGCCCAAAACCAGCCTATTCGAATAATCGTTATATGTTGTATTGCAATGGCTTAGCTAAAAGACGTCAAGGTCTGAGCCGGCCACACCGATAAATACTATTAACTGATTACAGGATGTAACTTTAATAACTAAAGGTGTTTATGAGAATTTTTCAAAGACTATTGATATATCTGACAGCCTCAATATTGGCAGCCGCCTTGATTTCAGGCTGTGGCGGGGCCAAGTCCAAATCGTCACCAACTCTTTATGCCAAGCCCAAAACGGAAAATAAGAGTACATCGGATAAAGAGAAATCTGACGGGCAGGAGCAGGTTAATAAAAAAACCGTAGTAGTGCCCAGAGGGGACAGCCGCCAGACTGCCGCAGCTATTTCTCAGACTGCTGCTGATTCCACCGGTTCAGATAATTTGTCTGCCTCGGCAAAACTACGAACCCACCAGCAGCAGCCCCCGACAGTCCCATATCAGGAGTTCGATCTGGCCGACAGCGAAGATTTGGCCACGGCTGTAGATGACGACATCTGGCGTCAGCTTGATCTGGCCGACGAGTACCATGCTCTGGGAGTAATTGCCAATCGCGAAGGCAGCTGGGAAGAGGCTCAGTACTATTTTGAGAAAGGCCTGAAAATTCTGGCAACTTTAGATGTTGAGGCAGAGCAGGAGCCATCACCGGAGGCTACCAAGTACACTCAAATTCTAAATAATACTGTTGCCGATTACCGGGTGGCTCTGCGTTCACTGGGACGCTTAGAAGCAAACGTTTCAGCCTCGGTATTAGTCGAACGTTTCGGGGACTTGGGGGCTAATCTTAAAGATACCATTGCTGTTTTCAGTACAGAAACTCATAGAGTAAAGTATGATATACCGGTAGTATTTAATGACAGAGTCAGAAAGTCTATCGTTTATTTTCAGACAGTGGCCCACGATGCTTTCGTGAAATATCTGAAGCGCTCTAAAAAATATACGCCAATGATGAAGAGAATACTGAGAGAGCACGGACTGCCGGACGATTTGATATATTTGTCCCTGGTTGAATCGGGTTACAATCCCAATGCTTATTCCTGGGCCAGAGCGATGGGGCTGTGGCAGTTTATATCTTCCACCGGCAAGATGTATGGTCTTAAAAGAAGCTGGTGGATTGATGAACGCAAAGATCCGATTAAGTCGACTCATGCGGCCTGCGTATTCTTAAAAGAGCTGTATACTAAGTACGGCAGCTGGCCTCTGGCTATGGCCGCCTACAACGGCGGACCGGGACGGGTCAGCAGAACCATTAAAAAACAAAAAACCAGAGATTTCTGGAAACTGAAACTCCGCCGCCAGACTATGGATTATGTGCCGCTGATAATGGCCGCGACTATAATTGCCAAGAACCCTGAAAAATACGGCTTCTATGTCAGCGATTTCGAAGCTGAGATTGTCTGGGAAGAAGTCAAAATCGACCGTTGCCTTGATCTCAAAACGGTCGCCAAAGGGGTAGGCTGTTCGCTCGGCGAAATGAAAACGCTCAATCCGGAACTGCTCAGAAATTATACGCCGCCCAGCGCCAAGCATTACACTTTGAAAATCCCTGTCGGAAAATCAGCTAAATTCTGGAGCGCCTATCCCAAGATGAAGTCGCCCAAAGAGACCAGCTGGGTCAGGCATAAAATCAGAAGAGGTGAAACTGTCTCGACAATTGCTTCACGCTATGGCGTCTCACAGTATGCCATTCTGGAAGCTAACAACCTGCGCAGCTCACGAATTTATTCCGGAAAAACTCTGATTGTGCCGGTTCCGCTCGACCGCAGCTATAGATCTTCAAAAAAACGAAGCTATACGGAATATTCATCAAGCAATTCGATCTATGTCGTCCGCTCCGGTGATACCATGTGGGATATCGCCAGGGCTTTCGGAACAACCGTCTCGGGGCTGCGCAGATCCAACTCCATCGGCCGTGGATCAAGAATTTATGTCGGGCAGAAATTAAGAATTCCGTCTAATGCCACAAACCTGAACAAGAAAAACAGAGCCTCTTCGCAGCCGCAAATAGCAGCCAAACGGCGATCCACATCCGGCAAGAAAACTGCCAGCTACAAAGTACGCCGGGGCGACACTCTCTGGGATATAGCCAGAAATCATGGAACAACTACTGCCGCTATAAGAGCCTTAAACGGGCTGGGTCGCTCAAGCAGAATTTATCCGGGACAAATGCTTGAAGTCCGAGGAAGTTCTGATTATATATCCCACAGGATAAAACGGGGTGAAACCTTGAGTACTATTGCCCGAAAGTATTCAACCTCAATTGCCAAAATTATGGCGCACAATAATATTGATAACCCCAATCAAATTTCCATCGGGTTGAGACTAAGGATTTATATCAGATAGATGGCCAAAAAAAGAGATATAATAATCGGAGTCATCATTGCCGGTTCTTTCATAGTGGCTTTCGGTTTTTTTGCTTTGATGATGATCGGATTTATGGGCGGCTCGGGAAATTTTGCTTTTACCGGACTTGGTGAGAGTATCGGGGTTATTGAAGTCTATGGAACGATCACCGATGCCAGCAGCCGGCCGGTCATTAAACAGCTCAAAAAATGGACTGATAACAGCTCAATTGCAGCAATAGTGATTCATATTAATTCCCCCGGTGGAGGAGTCTCTGCGTCGCAGGAAATATATGATGCTATTTTACGAACGCGCGAAAAAAAAGTCGTAGTGGCCTCGATGGCTTCTGTGGCTGCTTCAGGCGGCTATTATATTGCCTGTGCGGCCGATAAAATCATAGCCAACAAAGGCACTCTGACAGGCTCAATAGGGGTCATTCTCCAGTTTCACACGGCTGAAGTTCTTTTGAAAAAAATCGGTCTGGAAACTGAAACTATCAAATCAGGCAAACTCAAAGATGTTGGCAACTACTCCAGAGAGATGACAGAAGATGAAGGGCTGATGCTTCAGGCCGTGGTAATGGATACCTATGAGCAATTTGTTGAAGCCGTGGCCGAAGGACGTTCGAAGTCCAAAGAAGAGATTTATCCCTTAGCCGATGGCTCAATCTATACCGGCCTGCAGGCTTATAATCTGGGCCTGATT
>JADFLZ010000239.1 GCA_022564135.1 Candidatus Zixiibacteriota bacterium | reverse complement strand
TTCACAGTAAGCGGCGCTTGCTTCTTCCCAGTCATCGAGCTCAAGGTACGCATCGCCGAGGTTTTCAAAAACGCTGGCGCGTTTGAGCTTGTCACTCTCATCCATGAGATTGAGCGCCTTTTTGAATTTAGAAATTGCTCGGAAGCATTTGCCTTCTCCTGCTAGTGATCGCCCTTTTGCGATGACCTTCAGAAGTCGATTGCGCTTCCACGTAGTGAAGAGTTCCACTCTTCTCCTCCAAACTACATTTAGATTCTAATGCATGAACCATAGTCACTAATGACTCTATGGCCCAAGACATCGATTATTATGCATACCTATAGAACCACCTATATTTGACATAGGAGCAAGTATGCTCACGATCTAGCTATGTAGTGGGAAAAGAAAGAGTTACAAGAAAAGGACTTGATAAGTCCGAAAGGCGAAGCGCAATTAGTTCAGTTCTTTATTTTTCCCACTTCATAGGAAGATTACTGTCCTAACGTACCATGTGATTTCGTTTTGCACGTGGCTCCTTTCTGGTGCAATACCAATTATTTATGCTCACATTTACCCATGTATTGTTTCATTTGATCATGGGAAGTTACCCATTATACACTCTACGTTAACAAAGTCAAGAAGTTTCTATACTCATGCAGTCTTTTCCCAAGAATTACCTGAATTATATAAGGTGCTACAGCAATTGTGTAATGATCGTGTATTTTGAATTTTGATATCGCGATGGGCAGTAGGTTTGTCAGATGAGGTTGTCCCAGCCTACTCTAACCCAGACCGCTTTAAAGACAAACCCAGCCGAGTTCAGTTTAGCACCAACTCAGAGCCGACAAGTAACAACGTATTTCAACGCGTATTCTACTAAGATCCGAAACTAAAATTCACAAAAAAACTGTTGGAAAAGCACAGAAACCCAGTGCCATCTGAAACAACTGCTATGATATTAATAGAGAAAGAAAGTGACACAATCATTAATCAAAAAAGGAGTAAGTAAAATGCCAGAAACCAAGACGAAAGTGATTCAGACCGATACTCAAGACAGAAAAGCACTAACGATGAATACTACAGGCTCGGAGAAACTTAACCGCATCAAAGTGGCCATGAACGCCGGGGAGTTTTCCATTGGAAATCTGGCCAAAGAACTGAAATGGCCGTTCCAGAAAGTGCGGCATCAAGTGCATGCAATCGCCAAGAAAGAGAATAAGAAACTAACGTCAATATCTCGTGGAATCTGGTCAGTACAGTAGCAGGTCACGGCTCCAGACTGGTTGAAAAAGAAAGGAATTATGAAATGTTAACTGATTGTATTACAAGCACATCTAGTTTTGACCCGGGTCCTGGCTTACGGATCAGAAGGTTGCGGGTTCGACTCCTGCTGGGCGTATTTAATATTCAAAGAACAGCAATTTTTGAAAATTCGAGAGTATAAGCTCCCTTTTAGTCTGCCCAAAATCGGATTGACATCCCCCTGCCAGGCCTTTATAATTGGTTAGGTTGTAATCCCATTACAAAGGAAAATTCCGCTAATGTTAAAAAGTATAAATCTGCTTTCAAGAATGATGCTTGTGTTAGCGTTGCTGCTAATCTTTGGCGCGAATCTGCTGGCATCGGAGCCGCCTGATACTACCAAAGAAAGAGAGCCCTACCCGGAAAAAAAGGGCTTCGGACAGGCGCTCTGGACTATTCCCCAGTTTGCAATTAACCTACCGGTCGACATTTTAACAGGCTTTTCACAGGTAGTCATTGATGATCTCTACGCCGGGCATCTGGCTGCCCAGATCGCGGCCTTAACCGGTGAACTTGACAGAGTCTGGGGCTTCTACCCAATCTTTGGCGCCGGTGGAAATTCGGGAGCAGAGTTTGGTCTGGCCTTTACCTCAAAAGATGTTTTTACAGTCGAAGAACGGCTTAAGATTAAGTTTTCAATATCTGTTAACGATTACCAGAGTTTCAAAATCAGATACAGAGCCCCCAGGATTATGGGAGAAAAGATAGGCATAACATTGCTTGGTCAATACACTCAGCGACCACAGGAGAGCTATTTTGGCAGCGGTCATTCGAGCTTGAGAAAGGAGGAGACTAATTTTAATCCCGAACATTCGCACCTGTCTTCAAGTTTCCTGTGGCAGGCGCGTTCAAACATTGTGGTAAACTTGCAAGTTGGCTACGATGCCTACAATATTTTCGATGGCCAAGACCCCAATCTTAGTTGGTGATATAGATTCGATCAGGCAGATACATAAATTAAGCCTTTCTGAAACACGCAATACCAGACTTGTATCTGTCGGAGGCACCATCGACCACGACTGGCGCAATGACAAAGGACAGCCCACCGCCGGCGGCAGAGAAATAATCTCTCTGTTCTACTATGCCAGTACCGAAGACAACGACAATTTTAAATACACTTCTGTAACGGTGGATGTCCGTCAGTATTTTCACATTTTCAGAAAACGTACCCTGGCGCTTCGACTAATGGCGCAAACCACTGACCTTGTCGATGAAACATCGTCAATGCCGTTTTACTTAAAGCCTTCGTTAGGTGGTGCCGAAACTCTGCGGGGTTATACCAGACTGCGTTTTTTGGATAACGACCTGGCCCTGATCTCAGCCGAATACAGATACCCCATCTGGAAAAAAATTGATGCCTTTGTCTTTCTCGATGAAGCCCGTGTTTTCGAAAGCTTAACAGACAATTTCAAATGGCACAACTGGAAATACTCTTACGGTGGCGGGCTTAGAGTCTGGGAAACTGATAATCTGATTTTGAGTTTTTATGCGGCTAAAAGTGAAGAAGAAACCAGATTCAGAATTCAATTCAGAGATTCATTCTAAAGGAAAATATGATGAAAAAGAAAGATAAATTCAGCCAGCTGATAATCGTAACAGGACTTTTGCTTTTGCTGTTGTCGCTACTATCCGGCTGTGCCGCCAGAAGAACAATCACGCCCGATATGCCCTACTGGAAAGACGCCGACCGCAAAGATATCCCCGAACCGGAAGGACGCGACCCCGGACTGGCCTGGACCTCGATTAAGCGTTCTGCTTTTGATCAGGTAAGACAGGGTGTAAATGTTGAGCGGAATTTCAGAATTTTAGCATCAAACAGAATAGAGTCGCATAACATCAACAGTTTTGACGAAGTTCCTAACTCCACCTGGTTTACCAACCGGCACGGACTGTTTGAACTTTCACCTGAGGAGATATTTCAAGGCCCGGTAATCGGTGACGGCCCGGATACATCGGCAGCCTGGGAAGTATTCCGCCCAAAAGTCGGCGGTGCCACCCCGGGGTTCTGGATAAAAGATTCCAGAGGTGACCAGTATATTATAAAATTTGACCCCAAAGGCTATCCTGAGATGTCCACTGCCGCGGCGGCCATGGCCTCGCGATTTTTTCATGCCTGCGGCTACAACGTTCCCGAAGAAACGATTGTCTACTGGCGTCCGGAGAAACTAAAAATTAAGCCGGGCGCAAAAATAAAAGAAAACGGAGTCAAACGGGAATTTACCCGGGCTGATCTTGATAAAATTTTAAGCGATGTGGAAAAAGAAGAAAACGGCACTATCCGCTCGCTGGCCTCAAAAATTATAAAAGGAAAAATCAAAGGGCCTTTCAGTTACTCAGGCAAACGCCGCGATGACCCCAACGACTGGTGCAGACATGAGAACCGGCGGGAACTTCGGGCGCTCTATGTTTTTGCGTCACTTGTAAATCACTATGACACCAAAGACCAAAATACACTTGATGCTTATATTGAAGAAGACGGCCGGCATTTTCTGAAACATTATCTGATAGATTTTGGCTCGACATTTGGTGCCGACGGTGACGGCCCCAAACCGGCTATCAAAGGCTACGCCAACTTTGTGGACTTAAGAGATATGCTGGTCTCTACTCTGACGCTGGGACTGAAGACATGGTCATGGGAAAAAGGCGGCGGGGTTGAGCATCGCTCTATTGGTTATTTTGAATCTCAGATTTTTGAGGCCGATAAATTCGACCCGATTCTTCCCAATCCGGCTTTTGAAGAAATGACCTACGCCGATGCTTTCTGGGCTGCCAAGATTGTCATGTCATTTGATGAAGAAGACTTAAAAGCTCTGGTAAGAGCCGGCAAGTATTCTGATGCTCAGGCAGAGAAGTATCTGCTTAAGACACTACTGGAGCGTCAGCAGAAAATTGGCCGTCATTGGTTTAGTAAAGTAAACCCGCTGGACGAATTTGATTTTGCTAACAGCGATGGTTCGATTTCCATTAATTTCGCAGACCTGGCAGTCAGACATGGCTTTGAAAATGAAAAAGAGACGCAGTATAAATACATTATTAAATACAAACATGTAAAGAAGCTTGAGTCGGCAGAATTTAGCAGTAGTCAGTTTGTCATATCTGAAAGCGATGTCAAAATATTGGCCGAAAGTTATCGGGCTGCAAAGAACGAAAACTCTGACAGCCATCT
>JADFLZ010000238.1 GCA_022564135.1 Candidatus Zixiibacteriota bacterium | reverse complement strand
CTGCCATCTGTTTATAATACTGCTCAACCGGGTCGCCTGTCCGCGCGAGAGCCAGTAGGGCATTTATAGCCTCCTGATAGTGGCCGGTCTTGGCGCTGGCTTCATGCAGAACGGTGTTGACTTCGCGGCTGCCGGGATAAAGTTTCTCGGCGCGGCTTAAAACAGCATAGGAGGAATCATACATATGCTCGGCAAAATAAGTGCGCCCAAGATGATAAAGCGCATATCTGTTGCTGGGCTCTTTCCCGAGAGCTCTGCCAAAATATGAACGGGCTAAAAAATAGTCACCGGAGTCGTAACTCTTCTGCCCTGAAGCTAAGAGTTCATCAATAGTCTTTTCTTTTTGACTACAGGCAAAAACAGACAGTAAAATAATAACAAGCAGAGCCAGAACGGCTGCGTTTGTCAGCTTTAGTTTTTTATCTAATCTCATTATCACAATCACACAGCTTATACGATTTTAGCGGCAGGCGATGGTACTCAAGTTGACCTTTACTCCGCCGCTTGGTAGATTCTCAAAATGGAAGATACTAATTTTCGCGATAAAATGATAGTTCTGGCGCTGGTACGCTTTGCCGGCATAAATTCCAGGGCGCTCGACTGGCTGCTTAAACGTTTTTCGACACCTCATGAAATAATTAATGCCGGCTCAAAAGAACTCTCCGAATTTAGTAATATCTCATCAGACGTATCTGAGAGGATTGCTGCTGTTGACGAAAAACTGGAAGCGGCAGAAAAATTTTACAAGGAACTTCAGGCGCGAGACATAAAGGTCGTCAGCCGCTTAGACAAAGACTACCCGGAGCGTCTGTTTGAACTTAACGACCCGCCGGCTCTCTTTTATCTGCGAGGCTCGCTCCCGGATAATGACCAGAAGACTGTTGCCATAGTCGGCGCCGGCCAGGCTACGGCCGAAGGTATTGCCTTGACCAGCAAACTTTCGGCTGCATTTTCTAAAGCCGGAGTTCAGATCGTTTCTTCGTTTGGAAAAGGAATTGACTACGCCGTTCATCTGGGCAGCAAGACAGCCGGCGGTGCTTCTTTTGCAGTACTCGATTCAGGCTTTGACCATATTGATACCGCAGCTGATATGCCGGTGGCTATCGACCTGGTCCGCTCGGGTGGTGTCTTAAGTGAATATGCTCCGGACGTAAAACTCGGTAAGACAAATTACAAAGAATCCAATAGAATAATAGTCGGTCTGTCTCAGGCAGTGGTGATTACTGAGATTTATGAAGATTCCAGACATGCCCACGACATTCTCAAATTTTGCCACCAGATCGGCAAGCTGGTCTTTTTCTCAGTCGAATCAGAAAACGGCGCTCTCTCCGATGAAAAAAGTCTGGCAAAAATAGCCGAGTACGGAGCAATTCCGATGGAAGGACTTAATAAAGTTGACGACATAATTGCTTCGTTAGTTTAGATCAAATATGAGCGATTGTTATTTCACTATTGCGCAAGCTGCCAAAGCAGAGACAAAAGTAAAAGGCTCCAGATTCATCGGCGAAGTCGCCTTGGTAAAAGATGCTGCCGGCGCTAAAACATATTTAGAAAGCGTCCGCAAAAGAGAATATGAGGCTACTCATCATTGCTTCGCCTATCGTTTTGGAGTCGGCAGCGACATTGAGTTTAAGTACTCCGATGACGGCGAACCGAATGGCAGCGCCGGTAAACCGATATATGACTGCATCAAAGGCAGAGAATTGACCAGCGTCATAGTTGTGGTAACGCGCTACTTTGGCGGTACCAAGCTCGGCACCGGCGGACTGGTTAGAGCTTACAGCGAAGCAGCTTTGCTGTCGCTTGAAAAAGCCGGCAAAAAAACTAATTATATTACTGATACAATTTGCCTGACTATTGAATTTTCGTTTTATGACCGGATATTAAAAGTGATTGAAAAACTTAAAGCCAAGCAGACCGAGTCCGACTTTTCAGAGAAAGTATCAATGACGGTTCAGATTAGAAAATCTTTAACAGAGCAGTTTGTCAGAGAACTGACCGATATCAGCCGCGGCACAGCACAAATTGAAAAACAAGAAAATGCCTGAACCAAAACTCGACTGCTTAGGCCTGGGAATTATCCCGCTTGACTTGCTCTTTGGTGTCAAAAAATATCCGGAAGCAGGCCAGAAAGTTGACGGCAACTGGCTGACCGTTCAGGGCGGCGGTCCGGTGCCCAACGTCATGATTGGTCTGAACAGATTAGGCCGCACAAGTTCGCTGATTGCTGTAATTGGCAATGACCTGTTTGGTGAGCTGACTCTCTCAGAATTAAAAAACGAAAAAGTAGACAGTTCGCAGATAATTATAAAAAGAAAAACTTCGGCGGTGGCGGCAGGTTTTGTTGAAGAAGGCAGCGGCCGCCGGACGCTGGTTTTAGAAAGACAAATTTTTGTTGAGCCGAAAGATATTAAGCTCAAAGATCTTAGAGTGCCCAAAATTATTCATCTGGACGGCAGAGATATGAAAGCTACCATCAAACTGGCTAAGTGGGCGAAAAAAGTCGGCGCACTGGTATCTTTTGATATAGGTTCGATGCGTAACGATGTATCAGCTGTCTTTGAGTATGTCGACCATCTGGTAGTGGCCGACAGTTACGCCTTTGGCTTTACAAAAACTAAGACTGCTAAAGCTGCCATTAAAAAACTTATGAAACTCTGCCCCGGAACTATAGTAGTCACCGCCGGCATAAAAGGCTCTACCGGCTGTGAGAGCGGCCGCTACTTCTGGCAGCCGGCCTATAAAGTCAAAAACGTCGACACCACCGGCGCCGGTGACGCCTTTCATACCGGTTACCTGTTTGGACTCTTAAAAGGCAAAGATTTAAAAGACAGATTACATCTTGGTGCGGCAGTAGCCGCCATCAAATGCAGCAGCTCAGGCGGCCGGGCCGGACTGCCGACTGTAAAACGATTAAACAAATTTTTAAAAAACAGGCCTAAAAAATATGCTTGAGTGGCTGATAGATTTAGATACAGCGCTGTTTCTTTTTTTTAACGTAACACTTTCTAATCCTGTAACAAATTTCCTGATGCCGATAATTACTTCCGACAATCTGCTTCGGGTCGGTTATGGCTTGACTATGATTCTGATTTTATGGAAAGGCGGGGCTCGACTGAGATGGTTAGTTCTCTTTTCTGTTTTAACTCTGACTGCCACCGACCAGCTGGCCAGCCATTTTTTGAAGCCGCTCTTTGAGCGCGCCCGTCCCTGTCATTTTATGGAAAATATTAATCTTTTGGTTAACTGCGGCGCGGGCTTTGCGATGCCGTCAAGTCATGCCGCCAATGCTTTTGGTCAGGCAGCCATATTCGGATTGCTGCTAAAGAAAGTCAGGGCTCCGCTTATTATTTTCGCGACGGTTGTTGCTTTCAGCCGGGTCTTGGTAGGTGTGCATTTTGTGGGAGATATTTTAGCCGGCGCTCTGCTGGGCAGTTTAGCCGGACTGATTTTGATGCTTTTGTTTAAGCAGTTTGAAAGGAAATATATCAAACGTGCCCTACCGGATTGAAGTCGTTTTAGGAGATATCACAAAGTCTGATTGTCAGGCGATTGTAAATGCCGCCAACAATAAATTCTGGATGGGCTCAGGAGTTGCGGGCGCTATAAAAAAGGCCGGCGGCGATGTTATCGAAGAAGAGGCTGTTAATCAAGGTGCCAGAATGCCGGGGGAGGCGATTTTTACTGGCGCCGGCAAGCTGCCCTTTAAGATGGTCATCCATGCGGCAATTATGGGGCAGGATTTAAAAACCAATGACAAATTTATCCGGCAGTCAACCATAGCCAGCTTAATTATAGCCGAGAAAAATAATATCGAATCCGTAGCCTTGCCGGCTTTTGGCACAGGCGTGGGAGGTTTCCCTATGCAAGCCTGCGCTTATATTATGATTACGGCCGCGCGCGGCTACGAAACCCGTTCAGAAAATATAAAGAGAGTTCAGTTTTGTCTGTTTGATGATTACGGCTTCAAATGTTTTTCGGATAAACTAAATAAAAAGCCTTAAATTTTCATTTCCAGAATGCGATAAGTTTTATAAAGCTCAGCGCCCATGCGGCCGATGGCGCTGTTCATCTGCTGGTTTGTCTCTAATATCCAGGACATCTCCGCCCACTGATAGCCGGCTTTCTCTCCGCTCCTGTAAATCAGAGCATAAAGCACCATGTCAAGGCCGCGCCCCCGAAATTCAGGGACGACGCCCAGCGTTATTACCCGCAGGCTGTTAACTTTGTTACGGACCTTGGTATGCCAGAGCAGTTTCAGCAGCCCCAGCGGCAGCAGTTTGCCTTTGAGTTTAATCAAGGCCTGATTTATATCCGGCAGGGCCAGCACAAAGGCAATAGGTTTTTTGTCCACTTCAATTATGAGCGCAGCTCTGGGGTCGATTATCTGTTTGAGATTTTTGCCGGTGTGAAAAAATTCTGCTTTGGTCATTGGCACGAAGCCCCAGTTATCTTCC
>JADFLZ010000237.1 GCA_022564135.1 Candidatus Zixiibacteriota bacterium | reverse complement strand
ATAAGTCTCTTTCTGTTCATGGTGGTTTGACTGCGAAGAACACCCTCGACATCGTAATCATTTTCGATTACAGAGCGAAGTTTGGCAACATCTTCATCGGTCAGTTTATTCACCCGGACATCCGGACTGATTTTTGTCTTATCAATAATTTCCTGAGCCCGAAAAGGGCCAATACCAAAAATATACGTAAGCGCAATTATTACACGCTTGGCATTCGGTAAATCTACACCTGAAATTCTTGCCACTATTTATCTCCCAAAAACTGCTTCATCTTAACCTTGACGCTGCTTATGGCTTGGATTTTTCGAACAGATAACTCTCAAAATCCCGTGCCTTTTAATAATCTTGCAATGGTCACAGCGTTTTTTTAGTGCTGAACGAACTTTCATAATAATCTATCTCCAAAAACCTATTTGTACCTGTAAGTGATTCTGCCGCGGGACAAGTCATAGGGAGAGAGCTCCATAGTTACTTTATCTCCCGGCAGTATCTTAATAAAATGCATCCGCATCTTACCGGATATATGAGCCAGAACAACATGACCGTTGTCGAGTTCCACTTTAAACATAGCATTTGCCATTGTTTCTATAACTTTTCCTTCAACCGTTATAGTTTCTTCTTTGGCCATATTCTCCTTCTCAGCTCAGCGTCAAAATCTCGGGGTCACCCGAAGTTATCGCTACCGTATGTTCAAAATGCGCCGAAGGTTGACCGTCGGAAGTTACCACCGTCCAGCCATCGGGCATAGTTTTTACATCAAATCCGCCGGCATTTATCATCGGCTCAATAGCCAGCACCATTCCTTCCTGAAGCTCCGGACCATCTTCAGCCGATCCGAAATTGGGAACTTGCGGCTCTTCGTGCATGCTGCGTCCGATTCCGTGACCGACTAACGAGCGGACAACGCCATAGCCGTTAGATTCGGCGGTGTCCTGCACCGCTGCAGATATTTCACCTAATTTATTGCCGGCGCGGGCTTTGTCAATGCCTGCTTTAAGGCACTTTTGGGTGTATTCCATTAGTGTCTTTTTTAACTCTGATATTTCTCCGACCGCATAAGTCCGGGCAGCGTCACCATAGAAGCCATCAACAATAGCGCCAATATCAACCGAAACTATCTCCCCTTCTTTGAGAGCCCTGTCACCCGGAATGCCGTGAACGACTTCCTCATCTATAGAGATACAAGCTGAAGCCGGAAAACCGTGGTAATCTTTGAAAGCCGGAACAGCGCCACAGGAAAGGATAAAATCTTCCACCAGCGTATCCAGTTGTTTGGTGGTAATACCCGGCTTGATATTGTCACCGACCATATCAAGAGTACGTGATACCACCCGGCCTGCCTGGCGCATTATTGCTATATCTTCTTTGGTTTTCAAAGTTTTCAATTTTTTACCGCAGCCAGAATGTCCTGAAAGACTATATCCGGTTGCTGCTCACCTTTGATTTCTTTTAGAATAGACTCCTGGCGATAGAATTCTTCAATCGGCTGAGTCTGTTTCTTGTAAACGTCCAGTCTGTTTTTTACGACTGCTTCGTCATCGTCGGGTCGTCGTAAAAGCTCCTGGCCATCGCTATCACAGAGACCCTCTTGCTTTGGCCTGTTACTGGGATAGTTGTAACCGGCGTTGCACTTCGGGCAAAACCAGCGGCCCGATAATCTTTTAACAACTTCTTCATCGCTGACTTCTAAAAGGACAGCGCTATCAAGATGTTCCTGATTTTGCTCAAACATTTTTTTGAGGCTTTCGGCTTGCGGCATCGTTCTGGGAAAACCATCAAGGATAACACCTTTGCCTTCATCGCCGTTTGAAATTTTCTCTTCTATCAGTTTCACTATCAATTCATCGGGAACCAGATTGCCGCTATTCATGAACTCTTCTGCCTGCCGACCGAGTTCTGTCATATTCTTGACAGCCTCACGAAGCAAATCTCCGGTGGAGATATGAGTCAGGTTCAATTCTTTGGCCACTCTTAACGCCTGTGTCCCTTTGCCTGATCCCGGAGGACCTAAAAAAACCAGATTCACGATTACATTGACCTCCCGCGAATCTTACCCTTTTTCATAAATCCTTCGTAGTGGCGCATCATCAGATGTGATTCTATCTGCTGCAGGGTATCTAAGGCAACACCGACAACGATGAGCACACTGGTACCGCCAAAGAAGAAGTTTACGTTCGCCCGCGATATCAAAAGCCAGGGTAATACAGCTATGGCTGCAAAGAATATGGCTCCAGGAAGTGTGATTCTTGTCAAAATTCTTTCGATATATTCGGAAGTATTTCTGCCGGGTCTTATGCCCGGTATATAGCCGCCATTGCGACGCATGTTGTCGGCGATTTCCATCGGGTTAAACACAATGGCCGTATAGAAAAAGGCAAAAAATACAATAATTAAGCCATAGACTAAAGAATAGACGCCGCTGCCCGGAGCCAGCCAGACACCAACCATGTTCTGGATCCAGTCCGTTTCAGGAAAGAGCTGTGCTACTGTGGCCGGCAGGAACATTATTGACTGCGCAAAGATAATCGGTATTACGCCGGCTGAGTTGACTGATAGTGGCAGGTGCGTCGAGGTTCCTCCGAAAACTTTTCGACCGACAATCTTTTTAGGGTATTGAACCGGAATTTTCCTCTGCGCTCTTGTCACCAGAATTACCGCCGCAATAACGAGTACCATCATAACAACCATGGCTATCTCCAGCCAGATTGGCCGCACTCCGTAATACATGAGTTGAATTTCTTCGACAATTGCTTCGGGGAATCTTGCGATAATACCAATGAATATTATAAGTGAAATTCCATTGCCGATTCCGTTCTCAGTAATTTTTTCACCGAGCCACATTATCAGAATACAGCCGCAGGTAAATGTCAGCACAGTTAATGGGATAAAACTGATATGATCCATAAATACTGCCGAAACACCGTTGATATTTATTGAAGTCAGGAATATGGCGGTAGCCCAAGCCTGCATAGAGGCAATCATTACTGTCAGATAGCGGGTGTACTGGGTAATTTTGCGTCGTCCTTCTTCGCCTTCGCGCTGTAATCTTTGTAAATAGGGAACGACAGCGCCCATGAGCTGCATCATAATCGAAGCTGAGATGTAAGGCATAATACCCAGGGCAAAAATAGTGGCTTTGGCAAAAGCTCCACCGGCAAAAAGATCCAGCAATCCGAAAATAGTGTTTCCTGACAAAGCGGCCGTAAGAATTGAGCCATCAATTCCGGGAGTCGGGATATGCCCGCCAATACGGTAAACAACCAGAATCATCAGAGTATAAAAAATTCTCTTGCGAAGCTCTTCGATCCTAAAAACTGACGCGAATTTTTCGAACACTAAACTACCTCGGCCTTGCCGCCGGCCTTTTCGATTTTCTCTTTGGCTGATTTGGAAAAGGCTTGCACTCTTATGGTCAGGGCTTTCTCGATTTTTCCGTTACCCAGAATTTTGACTGGTTCTTTAATTTTTTTAATCAGACCTGCAGCTCTTAAGCTTTCCCTGGTTATTTCGCTGGATTCGCATCTTTGCAAGTCGGTCAGATTCACAACCTGATAGGAGACCCTGAAGATATTAAAAAATCCCCGTTTGGGAATTCTTCTGTAAAGAGGCATCTGTCCGCCTTCACGACCCGGACGGCTGGACCAGCCGCTTCTGGAGCCTTGTCCATTTTCACCTCTACCCGAGGTCTTACCCATGCCGCTACCGGTTCCACGTCCGACTCTGCGACGATTTTTCTTGGAGCCTTTGGCCGGTCGTAAATTGTGTAGTTCCATTATATTACTTAACCTCTTCGACTGTGACCAGGTGAATTACAGCCCGCACCATGCCTCTGATTTGAGGAGTGGCATTATGTATGACCGTTTTACGAATCTTACCCAGACCGAGGGCGACTATAGTTCTTTTCTGTTCTTTAGGCCGCTTAATTACGCTGCGAACCTGAGTTATTTTTAGCTTTGTCATTACTTTATTCTATTTTTATTCTCTAAATTTTAATTCTTCTTCACGGGTGCGCAATCTAAGAAGACCGTCCATGGTAGCCTTGACGACGTTAAAAGGATTGCGACTTCCCAGTACTTTTGCCAGAATATCACTTATACCGACTGCTTCTAAAATTGCCCTGACGGCACCGCCGGCGATAACGCCTGTACCCGGTGAGGCCGGTCTCATGACAATAGTAGTGGCGCCGAATTCACCGTTTATGCGATGAGGAATAGTGCCGTCTACCAGACTGACACCTTTCATCGCTTTTTTGGCCGCTTCGGTAGCTTTGCGGATAGACTCGGCAACTTCGGGCGCCTTACCATGTCCGACCCCGACTTTACCTTTTCTGTCACCTACAGTTACCAATGCTGCGAAACTAAAACGACGTCCGCCTTTGACTACTTTTGCAACTCGATTTATGTGAATTACTTTTTCAACGAATTCACTATCTGCTGCTTCATATCTTCTGGCCAAATTCTACC
>JADFLZ010000236.1 GCA_022564135.1 Candidatus Zixiibacteriota bacterium | reverse complement strand
ATTATTTAAAACTAACCGGCAGAAGCGACGAGCAAATCGACCTGGTAGAACGTTATGCCAAAGAGCAAATGCTCTTTCGCGATGCATCAACTGAGCCTGAGTTTACAGATTTTCTTGAGCTTGATATTTCAACTGTCGAGCCCTGTTTAGCCGGTCCCAAACGTCCGCAGGACAGAGTTCCTCTGAGAAGCATGAAGAAAGATTTTAACGAACTTTTGACAAAACCGTTTACAGAGCGCGGCTTTCAGCTACCTGAGGACGAATTGGGAAAACAGGTTGAAATTCAAAACGGCGACAAATCAAAAGTCGGTCATGGGGTAGTGGTCATTGCGGCTATTACATCATGCACTAATACTTCCGACCCGCTGGTACTGGTAGCCGCCGGGCTGCTGGCTAAAAAAGCAGTCGAAAAAGGCTTGAACGTCAAACCGTATGTTAAGACTTCAATGGCGCCCGGCTCACGGGTGGTCATCGACTATCTGGAAAAAGCCGGATTGATGGCGTCGCTGGAGCAGCTTGGCTTTCATAATGTCGGATTTGGCTGCACGACCTGTATCGGCAACTCCGGTCCGCTTTCGGAGGCAGTAGTAAATGCTATCGAAAGCGGCAATCTGATAGCCTCGGCGGTTCTTTCCGGTAACCGTAATTTTGAGGGACGCATCAATCAGCTGACTAAAGCCAATTACTTAGCTTCTCCTCCGTTAGTTGTTGCCTATGCTTTAGCAGGCACAACTGATATAGATCTGACTACTGAAGCGCTCGGCACAGGCTCTGATGGTCAGCCGGTTTATCTAAAAGATATCTGGCCAGCACAGAGTGACATTCTTGAAATTGTCGCGGCCTCGGTATCGCCAGAGATGTTTAAGAAACGTTACAGCGACGTATTTTCCGGCAACCCGGCCTGGGATGCTATCCCTGCCAAGGGCGGCGACCTTTATCCCTGGGAAGAAAGTTCGACCTACATTCAGAATCCGCCGTTTTTTGAAAATATGCCGCTGGAATCGCCCGGCGCTGCCTCAATTAAAGACGCCCGCGTGCTCTGTATGTTAGGTGATTCGATAACGACTGACCATATCTCCCCGGCGGGCGCTATCATGAAAGATTCTCCGGCGGGTAAGTACCTGATTGAAACCGGTGTGGAGTTTAAAGATTTTAATTCCTATGGTTCGCGCCGCGGCAACGACCGAGTTATGACGCGCGGGACTTTCGCCAATGTCCGGCTGCGCAATCTGCTGGCGCCCGGCACCGAAGGCGGCCTGACGATTTATCTGCCGACAGGCGTTCAGATGACAATTTATGAAGCGGCCATGAAATATAAATCTGACGGTACATCGTTAGTTGTCTTGGCCGGAAAAGATTACGGCATGGGCTCATCGCGCGACTGGGCCGCCAAAGGAACTTTTCTATTGGGCATAAAAGCTGTGATTGCCGAATCGTTTGAACGCATTCACAGAAGTAATTTGATTGGCATGGGTGTTTTGCCGCTGCAGTTTATGCCGGGCGAGTCACGCCAATCACTCGGCCTGAGCGGCCACGAAACTTTTGCTATCGAACTACCCGGCGACTTAGGACCGAAGCATGAACTGACAGTTAAGGCTGTCACCTCGAGTCCGCCTCGGCGGAAAGGGCCGAAGGGGGACGCTTTTCAGAGCAAATCCGAAAGTAAGTCAAAGTCTGAGACTCTTGGCGATTGGGAGAACGAAGGTGGCAACGTTCCTGACAATCCACCTAAAAGCAACAAGACCTTTAATGTCATCGCCCGCCTGGACACACCAATCGAAGTCGACTACTACAACAACGGCGGCATACTTCAGACAGTATTGCGCGGTATGGTAAAGTAAGCAGCGCTCTTCGCTGCTTTGCTCAGTTCTTGAGTAGGTCGAAACCTCACGTACTCGGGACGGTTTCGACTTTGTAAGGCACCTTTCGAATCTCATATGGGCGCCATCCCATTTACACAAATTTGTCATCCCATGGACGCGAATCTGTCATCCCGGACTTGCTGAAAGTCCGCTGGGGCGGGTTCCGGGATCCAGTCGGTAATACAATTGCAGAAATTTAAAACTATTCTTGTATACTTAGATCATAAATGAACCACGCCCCTTTGCGTAAGAATGGTCCACGGGCCTGCGACGCTCTGCGCGTTTGGGCCACGGCCCCTCGGGTACAAATGGGTTCGTTTTGTCATATTTTACTTTTCCTCTAACAGGTCTTGTAGCGAATTCGCTAAAAATGAATAGCTTTTTGTATTAGGGTTAGAAAGAGTATTTTGCTGCGAATTACCAACTAATCTGTAATTGGTTCTGAATAAGAAGAACCAGAACCCTATTGGATTTCGAAAGTGTTATATTTCTTCATGAATTTGTCAAATTTACTAACTAGAAGTTCATAAGTATTCATATAGGAAACCCACACACTATTGTCTTTTCTCTTCGCGGCATCATAGAAAAGTACATGAACGTGCTCAATACTCTCCAAAATCAAGCGCGCATAATTGTCTCTCAGCTCTTTTGGCAAATAAAAACAATTCTCATTATACCAATTTCTGACTTCTTCTAATTGTTCCAAAAATTTATCTTGGTCAGGCCTTGCAGTCTCAGAGTACTCCGTTGCTCCCAAACCTGCAATAGGATTCGCGCTATACAGAGAAGCATTTATAACCATTAAGTTTTTATAAGCTTGTTGCATACAATCTATACTACGTTCCAAAATTGTCTGCTTTATTCTGAAATCACGTTCTTCAATTTGACTCTGGATATTTTTCTCCATTTGTATAATCTTTATTTCTAGGTTCTTTGAATTGTTCTTGGCTGATGAGTTGATCTTAATAATAACAACCATAAATCCGATTATTGGCGTGACCAAACTCAAGACTACGTATAGCCAAAGTGGTATACTCGTTTCCATTTTAAATTTTCTCCTCTTAATTTACATCACAATTAAACAAATCAGATAGACAGTACCCATTCAGAAACAAATAGAGTAAATAAATAGTAAAACGATCACTTATTGCTTCCCCTTACACCCCTCTTGACAATTCCCTCTTTCTCCTGCTTATTCCGGCAAGTTATTGACAACTACCTTGTTAGGAAGAAGATTTGAGCGGAGAAACAGCTACCCGGAGTACCGGAAACCTGATTAAAACCCCCTACTACGACTTTCATGTCGAAGCCGGGGCCAAGATGGTGCCCTTTGCCGGGTTTCTTATGCCGGTGCAATATGCAAGTGGCATAACGGCTGAGCATATTGCTGTGCGCGAAAATGTGGGCATGTTTGACCTCTCGCATATGGGGGAATTCGAGGTAAACGGACCGCAAGCCTTGGATTTTCTGCAGTATGTGACGGTCAATAACGTGGCCAAAATGCAAATCGGGCAATGTTTATATAACTGCATGTGTCAGCCCGATGGCGGCATTGTTGATGACCTATTAGTTTATAAACTGCCGACGAGATATATGCTGGTAGTCAACGCCTCTAACATTGATAAAGATTTCAAGTGGTTAAGCGCACAGACTGACGGCTTCGATGTTAAGCTGATCGACAAATCCGCTGAGACAAGTTTACTGGCGGTGCAAGGCCCCAACGCCCTGAAAGTCTTATCTGAAATCACGGACTATGATTTAGAGAGCATGAAATATTACAGCTGGGCCTTAGCCGAGATTGCCGGAATTGACATTCTCTTTTCGCGTACCGGTTATACCGGCGAGGATGGTTTTGAGCTTTATATCGCACCCGAACATGCCAATATATTATGGAAAGCACTTACTGAAGCCGGGCAGAAATTTGAGATGAAACTTATTGGCTTGGGCGCGCGTGATTCTTTGCGACTGGAAATGAAAATGGCGCTATACGGCAATGACATCGACAGCACTACTACTCCGATAGAAGCCGGACTTAGCTGGATTGTTGATCTGGAAAAAGATTTTATCGGTAAAGATGTGCTTGTTAAACAAAAAGAAGAAAAACCGGCACGGAGACTGGTTTGTTTAGAGCTTGAAGGCCGCGTTTTTCCCAGACATGGATACGATATTTATGACGGTGCCGAAAAAATCGGAAAACTGACTTCGGGAACTTTCTCACCAACGCTTCAAAAGCCGATTGCGATGGGTTATGTTCCCAGACGGCTGTCGAAATCCGGTTCGACGGTTGAAATTGAAATTCGCGGTAAACGATTTACGGCGACAGTTGTTAAACCTCCGTTTTATAAGAAGGCCTCGCATAAGTAAACTATGAACATTGAACTTTATCTGACACCTCTCCCTTTTGCAGAGGCCGACCTTGAGGAAAAGACCGTAGTTGTAATTGACGTGCTCCGTTTTACAACTTCGGCCTGTGCGGCGTTGATGGCCGGCGCCAAAGGGATTATTCCGACTGCCGAATCCGGTGAAGCGGCTGAGCTTCGCGCTAAACTTGGCAGAGATAATACGGTTCTGGCTGGAGAGCGCAGTGGTGTGCGCATAGAAAATTTTGATCTGGGAAATTCTCCGGCAGAGTTTACCAAAGAGAGTG
>JADFLZ010000235.1 GCA_022564135.1 Candidatus Zixiibacteriota bacterium | reverse complement strand
CGGGTAAGGGTCTTTATTCCGAACCTCACTGAAGCAATTATCGGCATGCTGGCGACTACATCAATCGGCGCTGTCTGGTCATCGTGTTCGCCGGATTTCGGATTGCAGGGTGTCCTCGACAGATTCGGGCAAATCGAACCAAAAGTTTTGATCGCAACCGACAGCTACACCTACAACGGCAAAAAATATGACTCAACTGAAAAACTAAATAAAGTAATTGATGCAATTGCCAGCATCGAAAAAGTTGTGGTAGTTTCCATGACAAACGACAGCAATTCGATCAGAAAATCGATTAGTTGGTCGGAACTGCTGGTTGATACAGATATCGAACTAACTTTCGAGCAGCTGCCCTTTGATCACCCGGTTTATATTATGTATTCCTCCGGCACAACCGGAGTGCCGAAATGTATTGTGCATGGCGCCGGCGGAACACTTCTGCAGCATTTTAAAGAACATTACCTGCACACTAATCTGACTCGCAAAGATGTTATTACCTACTACACCACCTGCGGCTGGATGATGTGGAACTGGCTGGTCTCGGCGCTGGCGGTCGGCTCGACTATTTTCCTCTACGACGGCAGCCCCTCGTATCCCGATCTAAGTATTCTCTGGAAAGCCATTGAGCAAGAAAAAATATCTGTCTTTGGCACCAGTCCAAAATTTTTAGCTGCCTGCCAGAACCTCAAGCTCAGCCCAAAAGATGATTTTGACCTGTCTTCACTTAAGACAATTCTTTCTACCGGCGCACCGCTGACAGCTCCGCAATTTGAATGGTGTTACCAGCAAATCAAAGAAGATATGCAGCTGTCATCGATATCGGGGGGCACTGATATTGTCTCCTGCTTTGCTCTCGGCAGCCCGACTTTGCCGGTACACGCCGGAGAGCTGCAGTGCCGGGGACTCGGCATGAAAGTTGAAACATACGACGATAACGGACAGCCGGTAGAAAACGAAGTTGGCGAGCTGGTCTGCAGCGCACCGTTTCCTTCGCGTCCTATCTATTTCTGGAACGACCCAGATAAATTGAAATACAAAGCCGCTTATTTTGAACATTTTCCGGGTGTCTGGAGACACGGCGATTTTATCAAAATAACGAATTACGGCAGCGTCATAGTTTACGGTCGCTCAGACGCCACGCTCAATCCCGGCGGAGTGCGAATCGGTACCGCAGAAATATATGCGCCGGTCGAAGCTATGCCGGAAATTGCAGACAGTCTGGTTATCGGACAAAAGTGGAAAGATGACATTCGCATAATCCTGTTCGTGGTCTTAGCCGAGGGACAGGCTCTGACAGAGGATCTCAAAGACCGTATCAAAAAAACTATCAGGCAAAATACTACACCCCGTCATGTGCCGTCTAAGATAATCGAAGTCACCGATATCCCTCACACCATAAACGGCAAGAAAGTAGAAATCGCAGTAGCCCGCATCGTACATGGCCAGGAAGTCCCCAACATAGATGCGCTGGCCAATCCGGAGTCACTCAGGCAATTTGAAGCTTTGCCTGAACTGGCTAAATCTTAGAATTTCAGCGCTTTACAAGACGGCCGTAATCATAGTTGCACCTCTCCTCAACAACTCATATATTTGACGCTGATAAATATGAGCCTGCCAGCTTTTGACAGATTGAACATTAAAGGAGTGTGAATATGGCCACACAGGTCGAAGAAGTAACCAAGAGCAGCCCGCTTGATGCAAACGCAGTCCTCGCCAACCTTCCGCTTTACTTAAAACAGTTCGTAGTCGATCAAAACTACAAATCCTACACTCCGCAGGACCACGCAATCTGGCGCTATGTCATGCGGCAGAATATTGATTTCTTAAAAAACCATGCCCACCGCGCTTATCTTGAAGGGCTTTCCCAGACCGGAATCGATCTCGGCAAAATCCCCAGTATCGAAAATATGAACAGGATTCTTGGCAAAATCGGCTGGGCGGCAGTCAATGTTGACGGATTTATTCCACCGGCAGCATTTTTGGCATTTCAAGGCTTTCGGGTTTTGGTTGTGGCGGCAGACATCAGGCAGATAAATCATATCGAATACACCCCGGCTCCGGACATTATTCACGAAGCAGCCGGACATGCGCCTATTATTGCAGAGCCGGAATATGCCGAATATCTGCGTTCTATCGGAGCAGCCGGCGCCAAAGCTATGTCCTCACGTAAAGATTTTGAACTGTACGAAGCCATCAGAAGACTTTCTATCTTAAAAGAAACACCCGACGCCGACCCCAAAGTAGTTGAAGAGTCTGAAAAAGAAGTTCATTACAAACAGGACAATCTGGGTGAGCCCTCGGAGATGGCGCTTTTGTCGCGACTGCACTGGTGGACTGTCGAATATGGTCTTATAGGCGATCTTGATAATTTCAAAATTTACGGCGCCGGACTGCTGTCGTCTATCGGCGAATCGTATCGCTGCCTCTCTTCTGAAATTAAAAAGATTCCTTACAATCTTGATACCGCTAACTATGTCTTTGATATTACCGCCGAACAGCCGCACCTGTTTGTGACGCCGAGCTTTCAGCATCTGACAGAAGTGCTCGAAGATTTCTCCAAAGATATGGCCTATCGCAAAGCTGATGTTGAAAGTATTAACAAAGCCATAGAATGCAAAAACCCCAGCACCTGCCAGTACAGTTCCGGCGTTCAGCTCTCCGGTGTCTTTACCGAAGTCATGACCGATAATGCCAATCAGCCGGTTTATCTGAAAACCAGCGGACCCTCGAGTCTGGCCTTTGCTGACGTTGAACTTCCCGGACATGATAAAAATTATCACAAAGACGGCTTCGGCTCACCTGTCGGGAAACTAAAGAACAGCTCCAAGCCGCTCGAAGATATGACTGATGGTGATCTGGCTGAGCTTGGCATTGCAACCGGCAAAACTGTCACACTTCATTTTGAAAGCGGCGTGGTCGTCAAAGGCCGCCTCGATAATTGTGAACGCAGAGAAGGCAAACTTATTTTAATGGTCTTCGGTGACTGCAGCGTCAATAAAAACGGCGCTGTCCTGTTTGAGCCCTCATGGGGCACCTATGATATGACGGTCGGTGAAAAAATCGTTTCGGTTTTCCACGGCGCCGCCGACAAAGACGCTTACGAGCAGCCCTCGATAGTTTCCCGCTCCCGCACGGTCAAAGTCAAAAAGGGCGATAAAGAGCGCAAACTATTTGAACTTTATCAGACGATCCGCGACTGCCGCGATAACGATGCCGATTATTCCAGGCTTCCCCAGGTCTGGGAAACTTTGCGGGACGAATACTCTGACAAATGGCTCTCACAGCTCGAACTATTGGAACTGTTACTGCAGCACGAATTATATCCTGAAATCCAGAAAGAAATCCGGGAGTTCCTGGAAAATCTGGCCAAGTCTGATAAAGAAATCACTAAGTTAATTAACGACGGTCTTAGAATCATATCGACAACCTATTCCGCCAGCGAGTTCGCCGCCAAGTAAGTTTATCAGGGCAGTCTTTCTTACGACTTTTGTCATTCCCGCTTTAGTCCCGTGTATTCACGGGGAGCGTTGTTGTCGGGAATCCATTTTCTGTTCACATGGGGCAGATGGGGACATCTGCCGCCCACTCAAACGACAGATAGAGGAACCAGTCTTCGCTGGCCGCGCACGAAACTCCCCTCCGTCATTCCACGCTCCCTCCGTCATTCCACGCTTGACGTGGAATCCAGTCGGTAATACGAAACACGAATAATCGCGCAATAGTCTCTTATTCGTTAAGACCCCACCGCAAGCAGTGGGCCACCCGACCTTCTGCCTTTCCAGCTTTAGTCCCCGAAGGGGGCGTAGGCTGGAATCCATCTTTACTTTGCATATGATTATGCATCACCGCATTACGGCAATTCCACCACGGCTGAAAATGGACCACGGCCCCTTGACGCTTCGCGCGAATGGGCCACGGCCCCTCGGGTACGAATGGGTTCGTTTTGTCATATTTTACTTTTCGGATAATAGACTTTGTAGTTATATTGCAATATGCAGACAGAGAAAAAGACAAATCTATAGTTTGATTGGGATGATCGGGGTAAAATTGTTTTCTAATCACGGTAACTAAGGCCGGGCAAAGTTTTTTGCAGTGATTTGGGAGGGAATTTGTGAAATGAAACAGATACTGACAATCATATCGGCCCTTTTGCTCTCATTGCTGGCCACACCGTACGTGTTCGCACAGGGTGCAGGCAGTGAATGGGAAATCCTCGATAGAGAATTTTCGTCGCTCTATCAGCAGGGTCAATACGACAGCGCTGTCGTTGTCGCCAGGAAGGCCCTCAAAGTAGCGGAAAAGAACGTCAGCTCGGACCATCCCGATGTGGCCAAGAGTCTGAACAACCTGGCTTTGCTCTACTCTGATCAGGGCCAGTACGCACAAGCTGAGCCGCTTTACAATCGTTCGCTGGCGATTTTCGAGAAGGCTCTCGGCCCGGACCATCCTGATGTGGCCCAGAGCTTGAACAATCTGGCCTCGCTCTACCAACATCACGGTCACTATGGGCAGGCT
>JADFLZ010000234.1 GCA_022564135.1 Candidatus Zixiibacteriota bacterium | reverse complement strand
TAGCCCTTAACAGCGGTTTCTGTCTTTTTAGCTGTTTTCTGCCGAACCCATCGGGTTGGGTGCATATTTCTACTTTTTATATGACAATGTTAAACTGGACTGGTTCAAGTTCACTGACTATAGACACGATAGAGCTTCCGGGTTTTGCATCAACTGATTATTTTTTTGTACCTTTGGTTGGTGTTGAATATGGCGCAATCTGGGGCGGACCGATAATTATTTCCGGAACTGCGGTCGATGAAAGCATTACCGATATTCTGCCAACATCTTTTAAGCTGGATCAGAATTATCCCAATCCATTTAACCCTTCGACCAGCATCTGGTTTGATCTGCCAGCTAGAGCCAAGGTTACGCTTACAGTATTTAACCTTTTGGGTCAAGAAGTTTCTACTTTGGTAGATGAAGACTTGCCAGCCGGAAGGCATTTGTCTATATGGGACGGCCATTCCGATAATGGTGTTTCTGTAGCCAGCGGTATTTATTTCTACAAACTTATTGCTGAATCAGGCGATAACCAGTTTGTTGAAACCAAAAAAATGATGTTGCTAAAGTAACATAAGCATCGAAAACTTTCATGCCCTCGCTCTATGTAAAGCGGGGGCATTTACTTATAATTCAAATGAAAATGATGTCCGGTGGGAGCGTGCGATCATATATCTTTCTGTTCACAATATTTTTTATTTCACGTGTTGCTGTTGCTCAGCAGGACCCCAATGACTTCGGTCAGGCCGATACCTTAGCTTTGGAAATAGGCTATTTCCGGGCAAATAATCAAAATCTGAATTTGACAGTAGAAGCCTGGGTATATTCCGACAATCCTATTTTATCATTCATCTCCGGGTTTAAGTGGGACAATTCTGCCTTGCACTTGGATAGCGCCAAACCAGGGTCTATATTATCCGAAAATAATCTGACGGTTTTTCTATATTATCATGACAGCTATTTTGCTTCGAATGACAACCAGATATTTACACTTGGAGGATTTTCAACTGGAAGCTCAATAGAGAGTTATCCAGAGTCCAGGCGTCTTTGGGCCACATACTATTTTAGTTCGAGCAACTGGCATCCAAATGACAGCTTTGTGATAGATATTCTTCCAGCTGAAATAGTTGACTTTAAATTTGTTAGAGAAGGCCCTTATTATCCAATCGGGTACCAGCCGCTGTTTTTGGGAGCATTAAGAATATCGGGCATTCCAACGGATATAAGGGAAGCCGAGACCGAATTGCCCGAAGGCTTCTTACTTTCCAAAACTACCCCAATCCATTTAATCCAACGACCACCATAGAGTTCAGCTTACCAAAAAAATCACATACTTTATTAGAAATTTTCAATATCGAAGGAAAAAAAGTTCAGACTCTGGTTGATCAGGTGCTTTCAGCCGGACCGCATAAATTTGAATGGAACGCCAGTTTTTCAGACAACACCAAGGCGCCCACGGGGATATACTTCTATAGACTGAAAAGTGGAGAATATGAAAAGTCGAATAAGATGATATTGATAAAGTGAAAACCGTGTCAAATCTGCCGGATATCCCCTCTAACTCATTGAAATACAATAAATTACAATAAATTTATTGACTTTACTACAGCTATTAGCTATTATTAGAGCTACACCATTATGTTGTTATAAGTTAACCCATTGAACTATAAGGATTTATATGTTAGGTGTTATTGGTAACAAGTTTTCGATAGGTAAAGAAACCTACCGTCCTTTCTCGGCAGAGCTCCACTATTTTAGAATAGACAAGAGATACTGGTCTATCTGCTTTGAACGGATAAGAAAAGCCGGCTATAAAATCATTGCTACGGCAGTTCCCTGGAATATCCATCAGGATCCGACCACCAAGCACTTTGATTTTACCGGTTTTACCGATCCCAAAAGAGATCTGGTCGTATTTCTGGAACTGGCCCGCGAGTTTGGTTTTAAGGTTATTTTGAGGCCGGGTCCTTCGGTCTTTGGCCAGCTAAAAAACGGCGGGCTTCCGGAATACTTATTTAATGACATCAAGGTCTTTGCACGGGACTCCGAAGGGCAGGAAGTTAAACTTCTCAGCGACCATGGCGTAGACAGCGGGCATCTGGTAAGCTATCTGCACAGCAACTTCCAGTTTCACCTGCGGACTTTCTTTAAAGCCTTTATAGAAATCACCAAGAACTATGTACATCCGCGCGGACCGATTTTTATGGTTGAGCTCGACTATGAAACGTCTTTCGGAAAGCTCCTGGATCCTGCCAAAGCCGATTACAACCCCCAAGTCATAGAAAATTACTATCCGCAGTTTTTGGAGAGCCGCTACGATGACGTCAAGAAACTAAATAATCTTTATAAAGAAAAAAACAAAGCTTTTGCAGACGTGGATCCTCCAAGAAAATTCAAAAACATTGAACTTAGCCACTATCCCAAAGTTCTTGACTGGTTCCGTTTCAGGGAGTACATGCTCAACAAATATTTAGAGACGATCGAGGATTTGTTTGCGTCTTATTCAGTAGAGCCTTTGATCTTCCGTTCTCTTTATTTTAAGCCGGGCGACCTGCTGCCCGCATATAATCTGGTACCGAGTGACCGTGATCCGTTTTTGGGGTGTAACGTATTCCCCGAAGGAAACTACTTTGACCTGGCAGTAAAAGCCAGATTCTTAAGAGCTGAGTACGGCTTTGCCTTTGCATCATCATTTGTGTCGGGAAATTCGTCAAGCTCTGCAAATGGCTCTCATACTCAAAGCGATTTTACAAATCAAGAGAGAAAGTTTTATCTCACAGCGGGTCTGGCGGCCGGATTCAAAGGCATGAACCAATACATGTTTGTAGACCGGGATCATTGGAGCGGAGCTCCGCTCCATGCTGACGGTACAGTGTCCGACGGCTTCCCAATTGCGCAAAGATTCAATCAGGCAGTTGCAGAAATTGGCCTCGAAGAAATGGAATACAATAACGATGTGGCAGTTCTGGGGAATCGGCTATACAGCTGGCTTAGCCTGACATCTGGCAAAAAAGAATTTGAATATATCCCCAAGCTGATAAACGAAACCGTAGTTGGCTTCTGTCGCGACCTGATGAGACTGAAAATCGGTTTTAGTGTGCGTGAAAACAGAATCTTTGAAACTCTTAACAAGTATAAACTTGTCTTTGTGCCCACCGCAGAGATGATGGCGGAAAAAGATCAGGAAGCGCTGGTAGAACTGATCAAATCCGGCACAAGCGTAGTGCTCTGTGGCGTCATGCCCAAGTATGACGAGAATCTCAAGAATTGTCAGATTCTGGCAAACTGCTTTAGAATTAAATCGAGCGTCGAATACCGAATCGGTACCGTCACTCACAAAGATGGCGAGTACCCGACCCAGATTTATGCTTCGATACGCGGACCCGAAGATTCCAAAACTAAAAAGCTGGTTAAGAGCGGCGCTAAAGTTGTTGGAATCTGCTCGTCGCGCTTAAAAGGCAGCCTTTACTATTTTTCATTTGATATTGCCTCGGCCGGCGATCATCACAAACTGGCTTTTGTAGAATCAATCCTTCAGGCAGAAAAGATTGAATCGAATCTGTACTGCAGCGACCCGGCAGTAGATATCGCTTTCCAGATGGGATCCAAATCCGGTATGCTATGTATTGTGGCGCCGCCTCCGGGAGAACTTTCCAGTGGTTTTGAGGCTCCTTCAAAAGAGATAATAATTAAGGCGGATTTAAAACCATTAGGCTTTAAAGCTGCCAATATCAAACTGACCAACCTCTTTGATGATCCTGAGGAATCTACACCGATTAGAACGTCGGCTAAAGAGTTAAAAGAAGGGCTGGCGCTCAGCATCAGCTTCCCCGATGGCATCATCTTCCACGTAGAGAAAAGACAATAGTATCGGGTGTAGTTTGACATTTTTAAGAAATATGATTGTGCAGAGATATATGGCAGCAGCGTTTTTACTGGCGCTGCTGCCTTTCTTTCTGGGCAGCTGTGAAAATGCTGCTGTCACCAGCTATTATGAAAAAGGAGCCCTGGCTACTGCTTCACCCATAGCAACTCGAATTGGTGAGCAGGTTTTTGCCAGAGGCGGTAATGCTTTTGATGTGGCTGTTGCCGTAGGATTTGCTCTGGCAGTAGTTCATCCCGAAGCCGGCAATATCGGCGGCGGCGGCTTTGCTGTTATCCGCGATGCTTCTACTAAAGAAATCAAAGCGCTTGATTTTAGAGAAAAAGCTCCTCTGGCATCTTCAGAAAAAATGTATCTGGATTCTCTGGGCAACCCCATCAAAGATATGTCAACAGTCGGGGCTTTCGCTTGCGGTGTGCCCGGAACAGTTGCCGGATTGTATGAACTATGGCAGAAGCACGGCAGTATGAAATGGCCGGAGCTGGTTAACTACGCAATTCTGCTGGCAGACTCAGGATTTATTGTAAACGCTTATCAGGCTGAATCTTTTGCAAAATACAAAGAGAGACTATCTGTTTTTGATGAAAGCTCCCGGCTGTTCTTCACAGGCAGTAAAAACTGGCAGGAGGGAGACAATTTTGTCAACAGGCAATTAGGGCAGACACTCGCAAAAATCGCAAATGAAGGGCCTGAGTCTTTTT
>JADFLZ010000233.1 GCA_022564135.1 Candidatus Zixiibacteriota bacterium | reverse complement strand
GCACGTCTTATTTCGACCCAATCACTTTCATTTCCATCTAATGATGTTACAATTTCATCGATCATTGCTTGAACAGGCCATCCTTGCTCTTCAAGTTCAAGAAGTCCATTGTGTATATCTCTTGACCCTAATGCGCGTATCGTTGCAAACAAGGAATCAAATCCAATAAGATCATCAGGCCGCTGATCTAATAATCCGCCTGTTCCGATAATAATTTTACCACCTTTTTTTAGGGCCCGGCCGGCTACATTTGCGTAAACTTCAATATCTCCAGCAGGATATAGATGAAGCGCATGGAAATTCGTCTGAAGATCGGCCGCTCCTTCCTGGATCACTCCGGCATCAACTTGATTCGCATAACTGCCGTCTAAATTCTTTGTAAGCATGTTATATTCGATACCTTCAATAACAACCTCTCTAACAAGCTCACGTAAATCTATCATGGCAAAAATCATTTGTTCATGCGCCCATGGAGTGTCAATATCGTTGGCTATAACCTTCTTGACTTTTTTACCACTTTCTTTTAGTTTTTCTAATAACATTCTCAACTGAATACCGCTGCCTGTTGAGAAATCAACAATCACCGAATCGGCGGTAACATCAAATAGTGAAGCCTCTCGTTCCACCCAATTATCCTGATTCTGGAGGGTATCTATACTGGCGTTGACAGTATCTATGACTTTACCTATATCAGTATTGTTGGCTATGGCTTGTGCACTCGCAGCACTTGCATCTCTCATTATTTTAGCGAAAATACTGTTAGTAACTGTATCACTTAATGCACGATTTAAGGTTGTGTCAGCTGCCGCAACATATCCCGCTGCTGATAGTGTATAGCCGGTCTTATCGCTAAGATAAACATCAAGGGAATCACCGAGAACCTGAACCGTTCCCCAGTTATCTGTGGGTATGCCCGCATCTCCCCACGTTACTACGTTGATTGTCAAAGTATAAGCTGCCGGTGTCGGTGTGCCGTCTATGTCCTGAATCTGGTCAACAAACCAGTACGTAGTATCTCCGTAAATCTTGCTTGTATCTATTCCAATAGCATCAAAAGGGTAGGTAGTGCTTCGGCTGTTAAACTGCAGGGCTGTGCCGCCGTCCAAATAAGTAAATACGTGAACTGAGTCGGGTTTGGTTCTGATACCGGCGGAGTCGAGCGTTATAACCCGCATAGTTATAAATTCATCAGCTTTCTTTATGCCGAGAAAGTCAGCACTCACCCCGATCGGCAACAGCATGATTAACAAGGCAACAAATATTTTCTTCATCTTAAAAACTCCATAACCAAGGGGGTTGTATAACAACACTCATTTGTAATGTTCTTCTCCTGCGAACTTTGGTGGCCCCACCCGCCTCAGTATAATAAACGTCTATATCTAATTCCGTCACTCGCACTTCTTTGCCAGCACCTACCGAAGTACAAGTTAGCTGTACATTTATGCTGTCGACTCTTTCTCTTGTCCAACTATTACCACAGCTTCCCCCGGCACTTGGAGCCTGCGTGAAGAACTCTTCATAGGTAACCCAGGAAGTCGTTAAGGACTGATTCGCGCCATCGCAATAATTTGCATTTCCATCCATCCTGAGTCTTAATCGCTGTCGGTTATTTCCAGAGCCGTTGTCCTGTCCTCGCCATCTAATACCAACAGAGTCTACTGTTGCATCTGCCGGAATGCCTGTCTGATCGGCTACCACGATTCTTGCCACCTGCCCTGAGTTATTAGCATATATGTAATCGCCATCAACCCCATCTGTGATTAGTCGAATCTCGCACGGTGGCGGTGGTGGCCCGCAAAAGGCACTGTTCAGCCAGATCCAGGGCGGGGATTCGAGCGTATCCAACGGGTCGATTCTCTCGGGAGACTGAGCTATTATTCTCGGTGTCATCAAAAAGATGGCACTGATAATTAACATGAGTTGAATGATAAATTTCATAACAAAAACACCCTCTTTGGCCGCCACGCTTTAATCCGGCTTACCATTAGCGTCCGTTCTTCACCGTCGCAGTACTTAGTGGTCCCTCTGAACATTCGCTCTTTCAGTTTAGACGTAATTGCTATTCTGGTCATTTGTTTTTCAGATATCATGATTTATCAGAGCTGCTTCTTACTTTTGAGTGCGAATTCGAAGTTTCTGACTTAAGGGCAGCGCGTCTTATTTTTGAAAGCATCGCCCAGAACTTCTGCTGTTCCTCCCCTTTTGGAGCCAGTTTGTTTCTTAGTTCAATCATTTTGATTAAGTCTCCCGGTTTAAGTTTAATTTCTTCGTCGTTTATAAGTCTTTTGTAATATCGTTTGATAAAGTCATCCAGAATATCCAGACTTTCAGTCGGCGCGAACGATTCGATTGAGCTGTCAGGCATTTCATTCGCCTAACTCTATGATTAAAAGATCTGTGGTGACCGGTTTATTGGATTTGGAGTCGCGGGCAATCTTAAAACCTGTCGAGGTTTCTGTGCCGACCATAAAGACCTGTCGGTCACTCAATGGACGGGCTATTACCAGCGCTTTGGTAATATTAGCCGGCAGGGAGTTGCCGCGGCGGTCGGTAAGTCCGGCAAAAGTGACCGACTGCGATGAATCGCCGATAGAGATTGAGCCAAAAGCCACCGACTTGGTTGAATCGACCTGTTCTAAGTTTAAGTATTCTATTTCTCCGAGGTTCTGAACTCCCCAGACATTGAAGTTGGGAATGTGCCAAATTCTATGCGACGTCAGCTGAACTAATCCGTTATTCATCTATTGCTCCTAACTGCGTACCGGCGCCGAAGCGCTGTCAAATGGTGGACGAAATGATTTAAGTAAGCTGTCTGCCCGACCGGCGTAACTTTCGACTAATTTCAGCCAGGCCGCAGCCACTTTGTCATGACCTCGAAGCGACGACAACTCTCTGGCGGCCGACGAACGGCTGATAATTTCCAGAGCGCGGTAAGTTGCTGCCGCTTGTAAAGCAGGCTCTATACCGAATTGCCGGTCCGGGTCGACTGTCTTTTCTATCAGACCATTGGCCTCATCCACAGCATTTTGCAGAAGTTCTTCAGTGTAACTTTGATAGACGGGAGTGTAGTCAAGATAGACTGACTCGCCCGATGTTATCGCACCGGCGGCGATTCTTTTCAGGCTGCCTTTTTCTGAGTCGAGGGAATAGTCCACACCTTTGGTATATGAGATATAATTGGCGTACCAGATCAGTATCGTCTGTCCGGCGCTGAGCGCTCCGCCGCTTTTGATTGTAAGCGCACCGGCATCGTAGTCGATTACGTAGTCAATATTTTCGGTGTAAATCGTACCCAGGGAACTGTCCGAAGCCGCCACTAGCGAGCCGCGGAATATAAGATTGTCAGGTAAAGAAGTAGTTGGATTGCCCAGTGTAATTGACTGACGGATTAGATCGTTAGTCTGCTTCGATTTAACTTTAAAATCCAGACTGCTGACCGTGCCTCCAAAAAAGGTGACAGCAGCAGTGCTCTTTAGAACAACCAGCTGGTCTGTTATTCTGTCCTGTACCGGGAAGACAGAGGTTAAGTGCTGTTTTACTTTTTCAACGCTGGTATACAACATTGTTTATCTCCTGACACTTAGCGCTAATAGATTGGAAATTGCGGTAATCTGGCTGCCGACCGGGGCAGTAGTAAAAGCTGTATCGACTTTCAGCCGAACCCAGAACAGGACGCTGCCATTAACCGAGTTCAACTGCCAGTCTGAGGGCATGCTTTCGAAATCTGTCCAGAGCATTAACTCTTCGTCTGTGGCATCCAGATTAAAATTGCCGCTTACCGGCGTGAACGCTTTCCAGACGGTACCGTCCCAATAGCTGTAGCTGACGGTGCCGCCCACACCGGCAGTTGACAGAATAAAACGCAAAAACCGAAACTTGCTGTCCATACCGAAGTAGACTTCGTCACCAATCGTTTCTGCCAGGGCGCTGGTAGAGGGATGGAAAACATCGGCGCTGGTGCTGCTGGCAGCTGCGGTGGTCAGATCTGAAAAAGTGGTCGAGACAGCATCGTACAGAATAAATTTGTCAATGGTGTCGGCTCGCGAATCTAAGGCAGCTGGTGTTGAAAAGCTGCCGGATTGACGGTTAGTTTGTTTGGCGATAAACTGCCCGCTGGCAAATTGCTGCAGATAAGTGATGACCGGTACATTTACATTGTCAAAAAATATAATCTGCGGAAACAGTCCGCCGGAACCGTCAAGCGTCGTGGAACTGCCCCAGTTGCTGCCGTCGTATTCACGATAAAGCAGCTGGTCGTTGTCATAGACGACACCGAGCAAGCCTTCGCTGGAAACAGCGATGTCAAACTGGTCGTCGAAATTACCGGTAGAAGCCAGGTTGTAGGGAGTGGTCCAGCTGCCTGATGAAATTGGTCTCTGGCTGAACCAGAGGTCAGTAGCATTGCCGGTGTAGACAATAAATAGATCGTTGGGACCAATCACAAATTTTGCCCAGGCTGAAGTATGGCCGGTGGAAATGCTGTCGCCGGCGTCGCCGGCGCCTCCCCCCCAGATGGCGCCGTCATCAACTGATGATTTGGCGTAGATGTAGTGAAGGGCACCGTTCTTG
>JADFLZ010000232.1 GCA_022564135.1 Candidatus Zixiibacteriota bacterium | reverse complement strand
CAAATGTCGAATCTTTGGTCTGGGTGAACGCAGGCAGCTTGAGGACAGGAATCCATCTTGGGTAACTGATAAGTCGCTGCCGGAAAATCCCAATCAATTGCCCAACAATTGGAATGAGAGTTGGGCTTATCATGCGAAATTGGACTTTGACTTTAACGAAAAGATTAGCTTTAGCGCAAACCTTGATGGCTCCAACAGCCAGTGGAGCGAGTATCTGCATTCGTACTTGTTCAATATAGAGCATACTCCCTATCACGAAGACGACAATCTTCTTATTGGCGGCAAGCTGCAATACGAATTGGAACCGGAAAAAACTAATTTTTCACTTTCTGCTTCATACTTTAAGTCCGAGCGTTTTCTTGGCGACGGCGTTTACCGTGAAGACCTCTGGGCCTACGGCCGGCCGGCCGGCAACCCTGGAAATCTGTCTGCTAATCTGTACAGGTCTTTTGATGACCCATCAACACCCGTTATAACGGATACAATAACAGTAGACGGGCAGCTACGAAGTTTTGTAGTGGGTGGTGACGAGGGGCATGTTTACGCCAATTATATGAAGCATAAGTCCGAAGTGGTAAGCCTGAGAGGGCAATTGCAACATCAATTTTCAGAAAGTCACAGTGCCGTGATGGGAATTGAATACAGCAAGAGTACGATTCGCTATTATCAACATTTGTTTCCAACTGTTGTTTATAGAGGCAGCCAGAGTGGTGGTTTTCAGGACGCCATAAATTATGGCTACGACGAGTTGGGCAATGAAACCGACCCCGATAATTGGGAGAATGAAACCAAACACCCGACCGAGCTGTCGTTTTTTGTAGAGAACAGAATTAATTTTGGCGAGGTTGAGCTTATGGGTGGTGCTCGTCTTGATATCTTTGACTACGACGCATGGAGACCCAGGAATCCTCTGCTTCCACTTGACCCTGACTCGTTACAATTTGATGCTAACCCTACCAATGACACTCTGATTCAAACTTTAGAACTGGATGATATGGAACAAGTTGACCACATTAGGTTGTCAATCAATTGGATATTGAAAATACCTTTCTCTGATGCGTTTAATGTTCATATAAGCTCCGGAGTTAATTATCAAAAAGCTCCGTATAAATTCATCTACAATGATTATGACTATTTTTTTTACAAGATCAATACCGGCGGCTATTACATTGCTTTGGGCAATTCTGCATTGGAACCGCAAAAGAGCTCTTTTATCGAAGGAGGAGCGCGATTAGAGTGGAACAATAGCTCGTCAGTTGAGTTTAATATCTATTTAAAAGATGAAAGTGGTCAGATTCAAGTATTCAATCAACCTTCGAATCCGACATCATTCGGCTCATACCACAACTCTGATGAAGTAGATATCTTTGGAATAGAATTATTTGCTGATATTAAGATAGCTGAGCATGCCAGCCTCCGTTCGGGCTACACTTATTCTGATGCAACCGGCACCGGATCTTATCCGACTTCATCTGGAAATATTGCCTGGGTCAATTCCAATGTGGCGAATTTTACGGTTCCACCTCTCGACTATGACCAGACTCACAAGCTGGTAGGAATTTTTGAGCTTGATTTCAGGAACAAAGAAAGCAACGGACTAGACCAAGCTGGTTTTCTTGATGGTCTTCTTCTAAATTTCATCGTCAAGGCAGGCAGTGGTCTGCCGTATACGCCTATTGATATTTTTAACGAAGCTACGCTTGTCCCATTTGCACTAATTCAGTTGGATTCAAGAAACTCAAGGCGTAGTGGCTGGACTTATTCTGTTGATTTCAGATTAGAGAAAACGATACAAAGAGGGAATTTCCAAATTACTCCCTATATTAGCGGCAAAAATCTTTTGAATCGAGCCAATGTAGCCGATGTCTGGAACGGCACCGGCGAACCAAACACAACCGGCTGGCTGACCACACCTGAAGGGGAGACATTCGTTCAAGTCTATAGCACTCCCGACCGGACAGGTTTAACCGGAGAACAGAAATACCAAATCAAACAGCAGCTGCCCATAAATTACTGGAACCCGCGGCAGTATTATTTCGGGCTTAGGGTTGCTTTTTGAGCCTGGCTTAAACTGCTATTTCACTGGCTAATGTCTCTTGTAAAATAGAGAAGATAGATTATATTGATTTGAGACAGGGCACTGCGTCGTGGAGTCCCCCGACTTGTTCAAGCCCGAAAGCGAGATTGATGCAAATGAAACTGAAACTTCTTACAATACTTATATTCTTATTTTGTTCTACACAGCTTACGCTCGGGCAGTGTCCCCCAACTTATATTTATGACGGTGAAGCCGCCGGAGACTGGTTTGGGCAGTGGGTGGCATCAGCTGGAGATGTAAATAACGATGGCTTTGATGATTTCGTCATCGGCGCCCAGTATAATAATGCCGGTGAAGCCAAGGGCGGACGGGTCTATGTTTTTTCGGGGCTGACGGGCGATACGCTTTACGTTTTCACAGGTACAGTGAATAATCTTATATTTGGTCACTCTGTCGAATCGGCAGGTGATGTCAATAATGATGGCTATGATGATCTTATTATTGGAGCTCCGGAAACATTTTCCTTGAATATAGATCCCGGCCGCGCCTATGTCTTTTCGGGTAAGACCGGAGATACTCTCTATGCTTTTACCGGCGAAGCCTCTGGAGACAGATTTGGGTACAACGTAGCTTCGGCAGGTGATGTCAATAATGACGGCTTTGATGATTTTATCATTGGCGCAATCGATAACAATTCGGATAGGGGGCGCGCCTATGTCTTTTCTGGTAAAACCGGCGATACGCTATATGTATTTAGCGGGGAGGCGGATTTTGACGGGTTTGGTTCACCTTCAGGTTCAGCCGGTGATGTAAACAATGATGGCTATAGCGATATTATTATAGGGGCTCCTGGTAACGACAGCGGCGGCATTAACGCCGGGAGGGTATACGTGTTTTCTGGTAAAACCGGAGATACCCTTTATGTCTTCACGGGTGAAGCACAAGACGACCGCTTTGGCCTTTGGGCTTCAACAGCCGGGGACGTCAATAATGACGGATTCGATGATATAATCGTTGGAGCATTTAACAACGACGCCGCCGGAATGGATGCTGGCCGGGCCTATGTCTTTTCAGGTCAAACTGGCGATACACTTTACATATTTGACGGAGAAGCTGCCGGAGACCAATTCGGACTTTTGGCGAACGCTGCCGGCGATGTTAACGGTGATTCTTTTGACGATTTGATAATTGGCGCATATCTGAACGACGCCGCAGGCAGTGATTTTTGGAAGGGTGTATGTTTATTCCGGAAAGACCGGAGACACGCTTATAACTTTTGGCGGTGAAAGCAGCGGCGACCTTTTTGGGGTCCGGGCGGCTTCGGCAGGTGACATAGATAACGATGGATTTCCTGACTTTATTATTAGTGCTTATTTAAGTGACTCAGGGGGTGTTCATGCCGGTCGGGTATATGTTTATAGTGGCTGTGATTTGAGCTGTTGTGTCGGCGACCGCGGCGACTTAAATGGAGACGGGACCGATGCTAACATTCTTGATTTGACTTTTGCAGTTGATCGAATTTTCCGAGGCGGATCGGCCTCCGACTGTTCTGAAGAAGCAGACATAAATGCCGATGGAACTCCCCATAATATCCTTGATTTAACTTTTCTGGTTGATAGAATTTTCCGCGGTGGCCCGGCACCGGGGCCGTGTAATTAGTTTGAATTGCAGGTCAGAACCCTTTCTGTTAGGACAAAATTCTCTTGTTAAATAGATAATATCGAATATCTTAATTTGAAGATAGGGCCGTATCACGGAACCACCGACTTGTTCAAGCCCGAAAGTGAGATTGATGTATATGAAACTGAAATTACTAACAATTCTTATATTCTTATTTCTCTCAGCGCAGCTTACCACAGGCCAATGCCCACCGCTGTATGTCTTTGATGGTCAAGCAGAAAATGATATTTTCGGTATTTCTGTGGCCGATGCTGGGGACGTAAATAATGATGGGTACGACGATGTGATTATCGGTGCTTATAGAAATGACGCAGGCGGTGATGATGCCGGACGTGTCTATGTGTTTTCGGGTAGGACTGGTGATACCCTTTATGTATTTACAGGTGATTCAGCAGGTTATGGACTTGGCTTTTCAGTATCTTCGGCCGGAGATATTGATGGAGATGGTCATGATGATGTAATCGTAGGAACACGCTCTACTAATGGAAGCGATCATGCTTTTATTTACTCGGGACGAACGGGCGGTGTGTTATATCAGTTCCATAAAGAACCACAGGGTGGATTTTTTGCTCATTCTGTATCTTCTGCAGGGGACGTTAATAATGACGGCTATGATGACTTCATTATAGGCGAACCTCTAAATGATAGAGCATCTCAAAACGCAGGCCGCGCTTGGGTATTTTCAGGGAAAACTGGTGACACGCTGTTTGTTTTTAGTGGTGGAACATCTCAAGATCTGATGGGATGGTCGGTGTCTTCAGTGGGAGACGTGAATAATGACAGTTTTGACGATATAATAGTGGGCGCCCCGTTCAGTGATGTTACCAATATCAATGCTGGGCGTGTTTACGTTTTTTCGGGCAAG
>JADFLZ010000231.1 GCA_022564135.1 Candidatus Zixiibacteriota bacterium | reverse complement strand
AACCAATATTTACACCGGCTATATTTCGTCTCAACTCTGAACTTGCTTGATAATCAAAAACCGGCCAAACAACCTCGGCCAGTAGAACCCCACCTATTATGAATAGGCTGGTACCTAAAATAAGAGCGATTGATTTCGGAAAACCTATGCCTCTTATATTCATCGACTCCCATAGTGACTGGCCGAACCAAAGCGCGACTGGAATTACAAAGAGAAAAGGTATGAATATTAATCTTGTCTCTCTTAGTAACGTAAAAAATACGACTAGCAAAGTGTTAAGCGGTAGTAGCAAAATAACACCCCAGTAGCAAAATTCCTGTGAAGCAGTTCGCGATTGCCTTTTGAGTTTAAACATACCAGCTATAGCCAATACCCAAACTAACCCAAAAGCATTTATGATAGAAACTGCTGAGTCGGCTGATCGGGCGGAGTTTTCAAAATTGTAAAATAGTAATCCCCATCTCTTTACCGAAGGCTGCTCACCAAAAATAATTAAGTAAGTTCCGAAAATCAGCAGCGGCATCAGCGCACAAACAGAAAGTTTTACTATGGACTTAAATCTCAGTTCTCGCCAGGCGAAAAACAACAGCACCGGGTACATCAGCAAGAATGTTTCTCTTGCAAAACAGCCTAAAGTAAAAAACACTGCTGCCTGATACCATGAGGAGTTGAGAATAGACAGAGCAGTCAGCAGTAATAATAAATACATCCAGAAATCATCCCAGGTGTGGATCGGGGCAAAGTGAGCAGCCAGTACCGAGAGGGAAGTGAAGAAGAGTATCATACCAAGATGAGCCCAAAAGCGATCAAAGCCGAGCCGGCGCAAATATTTTAGAAATAACAATCCCGTAATAAAAGCCAGAAGATACTGAACAGTGTAGAAAGTTATTTTTAGTGAAACACCTGTCAGTAGATGCAGCCAATTAGTAAGGTGAGATTGAAAGAGGCGCAGGCGAAAGGGGTGGTGATTAAGATGCAGGTCCATCTTTGTGTTCCAAACCTGGTCATCCAAACTCATCGGCGACCAGGTATTAACAGTATGCAGCCAGAAAGAAATTAGCAGCAGGCAGGCCGCAATAATAGATGCCAGCCAATAACTTTTCCATAATTGTCTGATTTTTGACATATAATAAGTTTTTGGAGGCTGCCTGATGAGGCCGTAGGTTTCTTACAGCGGACCAAGCAAGCCACCGACCTGCGCAAGATAGAGCTGGGTAGAGAGAGAATCAAGTTGCATATTTGCTTCAGAATGCTAAGCTCCAAAGTTCTGAGAGGGTGCATGACGTTTGATTTCCGCCTTCGACATTTAAGTAGACTGCTGATTTTCAGAATCTAAATTTTATCAAGAAGATAATAATAATGCAGATAAGTCTAGAATCTTACTCGTGGCCTAAGGCAACCACGGGGTCAACTTTTGATGCTCTCAGTGCCGGGTAGATCCCGGCCACCATGCCGACAGTTACAGAAACTACTACCGCGATAATTGTCCACACGGGTGAAAGAAAATACTGCCATTCCAAAACTGAAGTAATGATGAACCCTGCCAAAGCCCCGAATGTTACGCCCACAATTCCACCGATTCCCGTCAAGGTGCCGGCTTCAATTAAAAATTGAAATATAATGCTGCTTCGTCTGGCGCCTATTGCTTTACGGAGGCCTATTTCCCGTGTTCGCTGTGTAACCGCAATCAGCATTATGTTCATTACACCAATCACTCCAACCAAAAGTCCTACACTGGCCACAGCAATCGCACCCAGATGAACATTAGCAGTAATTGAACCGACATGATCCTTAAATATATCCTGGGTCAAAATACCAAAATTGTTCGGTTCGTCAGCCCGGACCTGTCTGACCCGACGGAGAGCGTTTATTACCTGGTTTTTGGCTTCGTCAAATTTTTCTCGAGATACTGCACTTACAAGAAGATAAACTCTTCGAATATTCGGATACAGTTTGTCAAAGGTAGTCATTGGAATATAGATAAAATCGTTTTCGCTTATTCCAAACAAATCTTTAACTTCTTCCTGTACTCCAATCACAGTGAGCATGTGGCCGTTGACCCGAATCTGTTTGCCGATTGCTTGCGGGCGGGTGTCAAACAGTGCATCAGCTACCTCTGGCCCGATAACGCAGACCATTGTCGTACGCCTCATATCGTTTTCGTCGATAAAGCGGCCGTGGGATATTTCTCGGTTAGTTACAATAATTTGTTCCGGCCAGCAGCCCCTGAAATCATCAGGGTTCCGAATCAGTCTGTTTCCATACTTGGCAACATTATCGTAGGTGCGTTTCTCTGGAGAAACAGCCTTTACCAGGGGACACATTTCCCTGATAGCCGTTGCCTCGGTTATGGTAATATTTTTTCGGCGTCGCTCTTTATCAGTCAAGTTATCGAAATCCGTATCTTCAGCCCATTTGTTGATATACATTATGTTGCTGCCAATTTTATCTATCGAGGCCTCGGCATAAGTAGAAAAGCCGTCCATGATTGTATTAACCAGTATCACGGCGCCTACACCAATCATAACTCCAAGAATAGTCATAAAGCTTCGAAATTTATTGGCACGCAGCGAATCTATCGCAATTTTGACTCCCTCGCGAGTCCCTGTAGTAAAGCGAAACAATTTACTCATGGCTTAAAGCCTTTACAGGATCCAATTTCGAGGCTTTCAAAGCCGGGAAGATTCCAAAAAAAAGTCCCACACCGGTTGAGATAGACAGCCCCAGTAGAACGGCCATCATCATAGGTGTATGCTGGATATCCATAAGAGAGCTAAGAACTTCGCCGCCTGCCCAAATTCCCAGGCCGGCGCCGACTGCTCCCCCAATAATAGAGAGAACCAGTGATTCATACAAAAACTGAACCAGGATGTGCTTGCTTTTGGCGCCTATTGCTTTACGGATGCCAATTTCCCGCACTCTTTCGGTTACAGAGATCATCATAATGTTCATGATGACAATTCCGCCAATCACCATTGAAAGCAGCGGCAGCGCAATCAGGATTACTCGAAAGGCGCGGGTGAAGTCGTTAATAAAGCTCATTACCGTTTCGGCGGTAACAAAGGAAAAATCATCTTTGCTGGAAAACGGAACCTGCCGGGCAGAACGAAGAACGACGCGTACCTGGTCAATGGCCATTTCGCGCCTCTCCATAGAAACCGCACTAAAGATCAGATTAACGGGGTTGCCCGGCTGCGGGTACAATTTTTGTTGGGTAGAGAGAGGGATTGAAATGAAATCATCGAGAGTTTGCCCAAATACTGTTCCAATTTTTTCTGCTACTCCGATAACCGTAAACTCGTTTTTGCCTACTCGAATTTTCTTACCCAGGGGATCTTCATTATCAAACAGACGTTCATAAATATCATTGCCTAAAAAAGCAACTTGCTTATGCCGTCTGTCATCTTCCCATGAAAGATATCTGCCTAAAGCGACATCAAGATCTTGCATATCAAGGATATTGGGTGTTTCTCCGTTTATCTGCACCCGGCGAACTTTTTTGGATTCATATTTTATATGGTCCTGGGCGTAGCCCTCGGCACCCACATATTTGCAGTCAGGACAGCCTTGTTCTATTAATGGAATAAGCCCGCGAGTCAATTTCTTGCGTCTGCGTCTCTCCAGATACTCGTTCATTGAAAGGCCGACACCGAAGCGGGTTACTATAACTGTATTCGGCCCCATCGTGGAAAACACATCTTCAAGATTTTGCTGCATTCCCTCAACGGTAGATACGATGGTGATAACGGCCGTAACTCCCATGACCATTCCCAAGAGAGTCAGAAACGAGCGCAGCTTGTTTGACCAGAGTGCTTTTACTGATTCAGATAACAGAGATAGATATATCATAGAAATAATAATCCTAAAAGATTAGGATTCGTTTTCCTTCATTTTCTCCAGGGAAGCTTCTTCGATCTTGACCAGATCGCCTTCTTTTAATTTTCGTAATGTCTGGAATGAACCGGAAATGACAGTATCGCCCGGTGTCAGCCCGGTCAAGGCCACAAGATTTCTTTCATCGGCTATACCGGTAGTCAATTCTACAAACATTGCCGCGCCATCTTTAATAACGAAAACTCCGGTCTTCTTAATTTTGCTTTTTTTCTTAGAATACGGAGTGCTCTTTTCTGCATCCGTATTTTCATCTGAATTATCTTTCGTGACAGAGTCCGGATCAAACTCTCTTGTCAGTACAGCTGCATATGGTATCAAGAGTGCGTCATGGTCAACCTGAGTGGTTATGTCAACTGTTGCCGACATGCCCGGTCTTACTGGAACATTCGCTTCGTTAAATCTGACTTTAACCCGAAAAGTAGTTGAGAAGTTGTCCGTCCCTTGTCCGCTTACTTTGGCTGAGTTACTGATTTCAACGATAGTTCCGGGGAAAATCGTATCTCTAAAAGCGTCTACTCGAATATCGACTTTTTGTCCCGCCGCGACTTTCGCGATTTCAGTTTCATCAACATCAACCTCAACTTCAAACACAGACAAATCAGAAATAGTCAGCAGTGTTTGCCCCTGCGTAAAGGCTGTCTGAGCCTGAGCAATTTCCCCAACCTCGACATTGAGATAAGTGATTGTTCCAGCCATCGGCG